>CAZKUI010000008.1:0-13897 GCA_964555905.1 uncultured Candidatus Bathyarchaeia archaeon
CCGAGGCGTTCAGCCCGCGGCCCCCAACCGCCCGAGGTGCCGGGTCGAAAAAGGGTCGCGTCCAAGCGATATGCAACCTATGCGCGGCGGAAATTCCTGAAAAGTTTACGCCCGTCTACGTTACCTTCTCGACTTTAGATGACGCAAAACTTCGGGGGTCTTTAAAGGGTGATCAGCTCGCGCGATTTTATGATTTGACTGTATACGGGGTTTTGTTTTACTTCTTTTTTGGTTGCTAGGTGTATTTGTATTGGGTGGTATGGGGGTAGTTGCGCCTCATACTACCCCATAGAGATGAGTGAAGTTCCACTCACTCTGCATGAGTGATTTTTTTTGTTTTACCTTCTGGCTTTTGAAGGCTACTTCTTGGGCCTGGTTATGGGCAGTGCGAGTCCGTAGATCGATATTGTCAGTAGTGGGATGTGCAGTACGCCGTTCCACCATAATTTTTCGGGGAATATGATGAAGTTCCACATCACGTTGTAGAATCCTATGATCGTGCCAGCTAGGCTCGTGACGCTTAGAGTTGTGGTGTTGCATTTTGGGTAGTATAGTGTTAGTATTGAGATGTAGACCGGTGTCATCATGCAGAAGGTTAAGCCAGCAACGTTTGTGAATAGGTAGACGGGGTTGAAGTCCGGCATGAGTGTTTCCGGATTTAGCGGGAACCAGAAGGCGAGGAACGCTGGGGGGACGACCCAGTATCTCCATAGGGGTCTACTTACGGGCATGAAATCGTTTTTCTGAGCGAATACATCCCAGAACCAGACCGTGGAAACGATGAGCATCATAAGGAGGTTGCCAGTAATAACCGTGAGGCCGTACTCATCCGTTATTGCCACTCCCTGAAGAACCGCAAACAACACGTAAGTGATTCCAACATAAGCATCAAATATCCTCGACACCCTACTCCTGAAGGCGATTACGAGGGCAATTAGCACGATCGGAAGCACCTTAAACAACGGGTATATTTGGGGGCAGCTGAACACTAAGGCGTTGCTAAGCGTAATCGCTATGACTTTTGGCGTTTCCTCCCAGCCGTGAGGCTTTGAGGCGTATGGCGGAATGAACTGTGTGAGGATGACGAGTAGGTAGAGCCACCCCCTTCTCATCATGCCAGCAAATCTTAGTCTCATTGGGGGAGTTCCCCTCCTGACGTTGAGCTAATAGTTGGATTGGATTTAAGTCTTGCGAAAGCATGCTAGGACTGGCTCAGTCCTCGATTTTCATCTTCTCCAAAATTTTTTACGTTCGTATTTATAGGCTTGTTTCGTTAATTCTCTTGGTATGGTTCGTAGTGATGTGGTAGACTGGTTTGAGGAGGCGAGGGAGGAGCTAGAGACTGCCGAGCAGTTGTTTAGGCTTGGGCGTTACGCGCATGCTTGTTTTCATGCTCAGCAGTCGGCTGAGAAAGCATTAAAGGCGTTAATTCTCCATGTTAAGAGGGTCTTCTATAGGTCTCATGATTTGGTCGAGCTTTACAACGTAGTTAGGGATTCCATCGAGCTTAATAGAGACGTATTAGAAGGACTTCCCGAGCTTTCCGGCTTTTATACACAGTCTAGGTATCCTAATGCTGGTTTGAGGAGACCCTCGCTAGAGATTGGTAGACTGCAGGCTGAGAGGTGCCTAGCCACAGCTAGGGGTGTGTTAGATGCAGTTAATAGATTCTTTACCTCTAAGATTTAGAAAGGCCATAAACCATTTCCTGCGGAACCTCGACTTGAACATGAAAGGTGAATATCAAGTCTACCTCTTCGGGAGTTTGGCCCGAGGAGACTACCTGCTAGACAGCGACATAGACGTGATAGTTGTTTCAGACCAACTAGCGCGGATGAAGCCTTGGGAACGGACAGCCTACCTACGCAGACTTGCACCCACAGACGTAGGCTTTGACATCATAGGATACACGAGAGAGGAATTTGAAAGAGCAAGGGAGAGGTTCCCAGAAATAAAGATGATAAAGACATTTAAACCTGCCAATCATTGACATTTCCATTTTTGCATCAGTCTTATTTTCTCTTTGTTCGCTTGTCTGTGGGCTTTCTGTAGCGGCTCTGGTAGTTTGTGGTTTTTTATGCATTTTTTCACTATTTTTATGGATGTTTTTAGGGTTATTTTGTGGCCTGGGGATATGAATATTGGTTTGCATCCTGTTTTTGATTTGTAGACGGCTCCCACCACCTGGCCTTTATACGTTAGGGGTGTCCATTCTCCGGGTCTCTCGGGTTCTTTTTCGTATTCTCCGCATAGTTTGCTTTGAGCGACGCCTATTGTGGCTTTGCCTGTTATTACGCCCACGTGGGATGCGCACCCGCAGAGGCGTGGGTGGGCGATTCCCTGGGCGTTTATGAGGAATATTTGAGGTTTCACCGTCAGCTTCTCCATGGCTCTTACCATCGCTGGGCCCTCCCTAAAGCTTAGGAACCCGGGTATGTACGGGAATTTTAGGGGGAGTTTCGCCGTTTTCACCTCTAGGACCTCCATGGTTTCGTAGTTTAGGGCTACGCAGGCGGCGATGGCGACCTCGCCTAAAAACGCCAGGTCTACGCCAGCCACGACCTTTATGGGCGTGTCAAACACATCTTCCAGAATTACCCTCTTAGAGATGGCGTTTTGCAGCCTTTCTAGGCGCTTCAGCAATTCGTGGTTTACTCTCCTCGGTGGCAGCGCCCCGTCTACCTCCCTAGGGTTGCGGTTCGCCTCCCACCTTTTTATTCTCCCCCTCCGGTTATTTAAGCGGGTGGCGATGCGGGTTCACCGCTGGTTCCCAACGCTCTACGCATTGGCGCGGCTTGGAGCCTGCAGGGGTGCGGTGCGCCTCTCCACCACGGAGCTAGCGAGGATGCTGGGTTGCTCCCAGCAGACCGCCTCTAGGCACCTGATAGCGCTCGAGAGGGAGGGGCTGATTCGGCGGGAGACCTCGGCGAGGGGATGCATCGTGGAGATCACCCCGGAGGGGAGAAGCCGGCTTGAAGAAATCTACAGGAATCTACACTCCATCCTCCGTGAGGGCCGCCCCCTAGCCATCACCATAGAGGGGGAGGTATTCACGGGCTTGGGGGAGGGCGCCTACTACGTGATGAGGAGGGGCTACCGCAGGCAGTTCGTGAAGAAGCTCGGCTTCGACCCATATCCGGGAACCCTGAACCTGAGGTTGACGGCGGAGAAGGACCTAAAGGCGAGGATGGAGCTTGAACTGCTCCCGGCGGTGAGGATAAACGGCTTCATGTGCGAGGATAGGACGTTCGGCGAGGTTAGGTGCTACCCAGCCCTCATCAACGAGGAGGTGGAAGGCGCCATCGTCGTGGCGTCTAGGAGTCACTACGGTCCATCCGTCCTTGAGGTCATCTCACCCGTCTACCTGAGGGAGAGATTCAACCTGAAGGATGGGGACCGCGTTAGAGTGAGGGTTCTCCCTCATAGAAGGGTGGAGAAGGCACCCCCTAAGAGCCCTGAATCTTAGATATGATGAGCGAGGTCTTGGCGTTTGGAACCGCCACCCCCAGCCTAACCACCCGCGCGTGTAGACCCATCTCCGCGAGCTTACCGCGTATTTCGTCCTCGTTGTGCTGTTGGTCGTACCCGAGGGCTATGATGTCTGGGCGTACCTTCCTCACGGTCTCGTAGGGGTCCTCCTCGTCCCCTAGGAGCGCGATATCAACAGGCTTTAGGCTCCTGACTATCTCTAGGCGGTTCTCCTCGCGGTTTATGGGGCTTCTACCCTTCAGCCTCCTCACGGTCTCGTCCCTCGCAACCACGACAACGAGCGTGTTTCCAAGCTTCTTCGCCTCACGCAGGGTTGCTAGGTGTCCAACGTGGATTATGTCAAAGACGCCGCCGGTGAGAACTACGGTGAGCATTCGGCGCCCCTCCGGGGTGAGCACATACCCACCCCGCTGCTGGTTAAGCCGCTTCACCAATCCCATGGCTTCAAGGCGTGATAGAACCCTAGAGCACCAATCCTCGGGCCTGCCGAGCAACCCGCTGAGCTTTTGGCTCGTGGCGTATCCAAGCTCAAGCTGTAGTGCGTAGACGGCCTTCAAGTATTCTTTGAGGATTCCGCCTCCAGCAGACAAGGCTAGAGCCCCGTGGGTTTAGGGCGTCGCCTCTGAATAAAGGCTTTCAACCCCTTAAACGTGATTTCAGCGCGCCAGCCACTCAAATTTAACAAGACCTAGGATTCTGAGGGCGTCTAGGAGCCCCTCGCTGTAGGAGATGGCGATGAGGCTCGTTCTCGTCTTCCCCTCTCTTAGGAAGCGCACCGCGTCGTCTAGGTAGCACTCAGCCAAGCGGATTACTTCCCTCACCTTCTCGCCCTCTACGTCGCCTCCAGCCTTAATTTGGCCGAGGGCGTGCTCCACATTCCTTATATACCTGTCTACGAGCTCCCGGGTGCTCATTTAAGCCACCTCCTCACCCACTCCGGGGCTCCAGCTATGGTGATGAGGGCGTCTGCCTCCACGAAGTGCAGGGAAGCCGGGAATATAAGCGTGTGAGGCGGTTCGCCAAAATCGTATCTGAGGAGGTTTTTCACGCTGTCCGCCCTCACCACCGGAGCTTGGGAGCCAGCTCGGGCAACTCCTACAGCCAATGTCTCGGGCGTGACCGCACCAAACCCAACTGACTCCTCAACCCTCAGCAGTATACGCAGCGCCTCGCCCACGCTCATGTATCTCCCTTCTTCGGCCTTAACATCGAGTAGGCATAGGGTGTGCAGGTCTCGGCTGCGGTTCTCACGAATTACCCTGAGGGGTGTTTCCGAGAGAACCCCGCCCTCCGGGTACGGTATGGTGACGGTTCTCCCGAACCTGTAGTTTTGCAGTCCTGATATGCCGATGGCTGCGGACATGATGGACGCCCCGTGGATGACCCCCGTCTTTATCCCGCGCTTCTCAGCCCTTATCCTGAGGTCTACGTGGGTTGTTGCGATGAACGGGTCTCCCGGGACGAGGAGGACCGCAACCCCCCTCTCCGCCTCCTCTAGTATGGGCTCTCCACCCCCATCCTCCAAGACCCTGCGTGAAACGAGCCTCACCCGTCTACCTAAAAGCCTCTCTAGGCGTTTGAGGTCGAGGCCCGGCATCGGGCTCGTATACAACTCCATGAATACGGCATCTGCAGCCCTCGCTACCTCTAAACCCCGGAGGGATAGGCCGCCCTCGTCGTGGAGGCCCAAGCCGACGAATACGAGGCGCCCCAAAACCAACACCTGAATGCGGCTTTCACCCACACCTTAATGAGTAAGGCTACCCGCTTAATGTTCTCCAAAGGCATATTTTAAATGACTAGCCCAAGTAGGTTTGTGTGGGTGCGTGTATGCTTAGGGGAGCTGAAAGGGCTAGGGGAATTGAGTACGCAATTAGGGATGTGGTGATTCCAGCCCGGGAACTTGAAAGGCAGGGTAAGAAAATCATCTACCTAAACATCGGAGACCCGCTGAAGTTCGATTTCGACACTCCTGAGCATATTAAGAAGGCGCTTTTGAGGGCTGTTGAGAAGGGATATAACTGGTATTCGCCATCGGAGGGCCTACCGGAACTCAAGGAGGCGGTCGCGGAGAAGGAGAAGCGCTATAACGGGGTGGATATCTCCCCGGAGGATGTGCTCATCACATCCGGCATATCTGAGGGCATCCAGTTGCTCTTTGGTGCGTTGGTGGAGCCGGGGGACGAGGTTCTGATTCCTGGGCCCGCCTATCCGCCCTACATAGGCTACGTGAAGTACTTTGGGGGTAAACCAGTGACTTACAGAACGGTGGAGGAGGATGGCTGGCAACCGGACGTAGACGACATAAGGGGTAAGGTTGGGGGCTCAACAAAGGCGATAGTCATCATCAACCCAAACAACCCCTGCGGCGCCCTATACGACGAGAAGGTTGTGCGTGAGGTGGCCGACATCGCTGGGGAACACGGCATTCCCGTAATCTCCGACGAGATATACGACCGCATCGTCTACGAGGGGAACTTCAGGGGAACGGCGTCCATAGCCAAAGACGTGCCGGTCATAGGCCTAAACGGCTTCTCGAAGGTCTACCTCATGACCGGCTGGCGCCTCGGCTACATGTACTTCTGCGACCCCGAGGGTGTGATGGGTGAATTGAAGGAGTGCATAGCGAAGGAGGCTAGAATCCGCATATGCCCGAACACGCCCGTTCAGTGGGCGGGCGTGGAGGCGCTCCGAGGCCCGCAGGACCACGTAAAGCGGGTGGTGGACAAGCTGCGGGAGAGGAGGGACTACGCTCACAGGAGGCTAAACGAGATTGAGGGGATAAGCTGCGCTAAGCCGACGGGAGCCTTCTACATCTTCCCGAAGGTTCACGGGGTTGGTTCAAAGTGGAAGAGCGACAAGGAATTCGTTCTAGACGTTTTAAGGGAGGCGAATGTGCTGTTCGTCCACGGCTCCGGGTTCGACCCCACCTACGGCTCCGGGCACTTCCGAAGCGTCTTCCTCCCTCCGGTAGAGACGTTGGAGGAGGCGTTCAACCGCCTAGAGGACTTCATGAGAAAAAGCTGAAAAGCGCTCTCACGCGACCCCCTCGCCGAACCCGGGTATCCTAACTTTCTTATACACTATGTCCAAAACCTTCACAACCGCGAATATCCAGAGGAAGTAGATTAACCCCACAAACGCGTACGTCTCTAGGGGCCTGAACGTCTGCGCTGCGACTATATATGCTATTGTTGTGACCTCCCTCAGCGTGATTGCGATTGCGACCGACGTGCTCTTTGTTAGGGAGCAGAACTCGTTCGTCCAGCTCGGTATTAATATCCTTAGCGCCTGCGGTAGTATCACGTACCTAATCGCCTGCCACTTCGTCAGCCCGAGGGACCTAGCGGCCATCATCTGGTCTGCGTAGACGGCCTCGATCGCCCCTTTTATGTAGCCCTTCTGGTAGGCCCCGCTGTTCAGTATGAATACTATGCACCCGACCGTGAATGGATCCACTATCGTGTTGAATAGGGTTGGTATGCTGTAATAGAAGATGAATAGTTGGGCTACGAGCGGGCTTCCCCTAAAGAACTCGACGTAGATGTTGATTAGTATCCTGAGAATCTTCCCTCCGTAGACATCTCCGATTGCGGTGAGGATGCCTATGACGAACCCAACTGATAAGCCTATGACCGTGAGTATGACTGTTAGTATGAAGCCGTTTAGGAATAGCTCCATGTACCGAAGTAGGAAGTACATCACTCCCACCATGCACGCTTTTCCAGCAGCCTAGCCATGAACCTCTTGACCCTCTCGTTGGACGGGTTCGTGAAGAAGTGCTCTGGGGGTCCAACCTCCACTATCTTACCCTCGTCCATGAATATCATCTCGTCTGCGGCTTCACGTGCGAATAGCATCTCGTGGGTCGCTATTACCATGGTTCTCCCCTCCTTCGCCAGCATCCTTATCGTGTCCAGCACCTCCCCCGTTAACTCCGGGTCTAAGGACGACGTCGGCTCGTCAAACAGTATGACCTCGGGGTCCATCGCCAGCGCCCTGGCTATTCCAACCCTCTGTTGCTGACCCCCGGATAGGTGGGCTGGGTAGCAGTGCGCCCACTTCTCCATCCTCACCTCCCTTAGCGCCTCCATGGCCTTCTTCTCGGCCTCCTCCTTTGACATGCCCAGCACGTGCCTTAGCCCTAGGGTTACGTTTTCTAGGGCGGTTAGGTGGTGGAATAGTAGGATGTTCTGGAATACGAACCCGATCCTCGCCCTCGCCTTGTTTAGGTCTACGCCCGGTGACGTTAGGCACTCCCCCCTGAGGTAGACTTCCCCCTTGGTTGGTATGGTCAGCATGGCTAGGCACCTGAGGAGGGTGCTCTTCCCAGAGCCGCTTGGCCCAAACAGGACCTTCACCTCTCCCTCCTTAACCTCCAGCGAAACGCCCTTCAGTGCGACGACGTTCCCGTAGTCCTTCCACAGGTTCTTCGCCTTCAACACTACCTCCGTCATTCCCACTCCCCACCTCTATATACCCAACTCCCTCTTTTTTCTGCTCCCCCACCTATCGAGGTAGGTTGCTATGGGGAAGGTGAGCATGATGTAGAAGAAGGCGGCGCCAAAGTACGGGATAACCGTAGACCTAGTCGCCCTCATCAATATCTCAGCCTTCTTCATCATCTCTATTACTCCAAGTAGGAATGCTAAGGAAGAGTCCTTTATTAAAAGTGCATACTCAACCCCCAAACCCGGGGTTGCCGCAATAAAGGTTTGGGGCAGTATCACGTGCCTAATCGCCTGAAGCTTCGTTAAGCCAAGCGACCTAGCAGCCATCATCTGCCCCTCTCCAATCCCCCTAATCGCCCCCCTAAATATCTGGGATTGATGCGCCCCGCTTCTCAACCCCAGGGCGACTACCGAGGATATGAAGGCGTCCCTAAAGAAAGGCACGTACCTCCCCACCCCGAAGTATAGGAATAGCATCATGACGAGGACGGGAACACCCCTCGCCAACTTCTCATACCCGTCTACGATCAACCGTGGAATCGTCCCTCCATAGGCCCGAATGAACGCCAGTGGAACGCCGAGTGCGAACCCTAAGAAGAAAGCGAAAACGGATATTAGGAGCGTGTTTGGTACTCCCGTTAATATGAAAAAAAGTTGGGCTATGGGGTCCATACTCTCCACCCAAGAGGCGGCAACTCTACACCTTCCACTTCTCCTGTAGCTCTTTCACCTTACCCTCAGCTATTAGCTCGGCGAGAACGCCGTTTATCTTTGAAACGAGCACGTCGGAGTCCTGATGGGCTACCCACGCCACCGGCCAGTACGGCTTACTGAAGATTATCACTATCTCCTCGGGGTGCTCTAGTATCCAGTAGGACGCTATGGGAGATTCCATGTAGACGGTGTCTACTGCTCCTCTAAACATGTCCTCCATCGCTAGGTCGTAGTTCTCGTACGACTTGCACGTCCCAGCCGGGAGCTTCCCGGCCTTCTCTAGGTCCATCAGCTCCGCCTCTTGGGTCGTCCCCATCTCCACACCGCAGGTGAGGCCGTATTCCCCGAGTTCCTCTAGACTTTCTAGGGTTGTAATTCCAAGCTCTTCTGCCCTGCTCTTTAGCATTATGACTTCAGCCCTCGTGATGATGTGCGGAATGCAGTACTGCACCACTTCACACCTTTCAGGCGTGATTGAGAAACCGCTCACACCCAAGTCTACGTCCTTAGCCTGAACAGCCGAGATGATCCCGGCGAAGCTCATCGGAACCCACTCAACCTCCAAGCCTAAGCGTTCGGCAACGAGCTCCATCAAGTCAACCTCATACCCGACGATCTTCCCCGTCTCCGGGTCTATATACTCGAACGGGGGCCAGTCGGGTGAGGTTGCGACCCTAATCTTGCCCCTCTCCACTATTTTGTCCCATGTGGTCGGCGCCGGTGGGGGTGGAGTAGGTGGCGCAGCGGGCTTGACGACGGCGGGGTAGGTGTAGAACCCTGCGGCGAAGCAGATTATCGCCACCAGGATTATCGCAATTACAGCCTTGCCTTCCATTTCCCATCAACCATTATGTAGGACAGCCTTGTATATTTAAGGTTTTAGTTCCCCAGAGAACCGTTCTCTCATGGAACTGTTCTAACAGCGCCTTTAAAGCTCATAAACTTCCTCTCATCCAAATTTATGCAGAAATCGCATCCCTGGGGGTAGCCGGATCGTTTATTGGCGGGCCCGGGGGGATTTGAACCCCCGACCGACGGGTTAAGAGCCCGCCGCTCTACCTTGCTGAGCTACGGGCCCACGCCAAAAATAGTAGTTGGGGTGAGCTACTTATAAGCTTCGCGTCCCACACGCCTGTTGGTTGTGCGGGGTTCTCCCTGTGAAGCCCTCCGGGAGGCTGGAGTCATGTGAGGGTTCCGTGCCTAAGGGTTCCGAGGAGGTTTGGCGGGTCAGCCATCCGCTTACTAGACCGCCTACGCCTAAGAGACAGACAGCTGAGAATTCAACGTGACGGCGTCTACGTCTACATCCCACTACTACAGGAGCCCAACCCCGAAGACCTAGCGGAGTTAGAGGAACGCCTCCCCGAGTTTGAGGTGTTGACTCGCGAGTTTCGGGAGGCTAGGAAGCCTAAGACGTTGGTCGAGATTTTGGAGGGCCGCCTTCCACCCCACCTGCTCGCGTCCCTGCCCCGCTCCCTAGATTTAATTGGGGATGTCGCCATATTGGAGATTCCCCCGGAGTTGGAGCCTCATAAGCGGTTAATCGGGGATGCGGTCATGCAGCTCTACGGGCGTATAAAGACGGTTCTGGCGAAGGCTGGGGCCGTGGAGGGCGTCTACCGCCTCAGAAACTTCGAGGTCATCGCTGGCTCCGGGGAGACGGAGACCGTTCACAGGGAGTACGGCTGCGTCTACCACCTAGACCCCACTAAGGTCTACTTCTCCCCGAGGCTATCCTACGAGCACCACCGAGTAGCCGCCCAAGTGCGCGGGGGTGAGACCGTGGTGGACATGTTCGCTGGTGTCGGACCCTTCTCCATACTCATCGCCAAGATGCACAGAAACGTGAAGGTCTACGCCATAGACATAAACCCGGAGGCCATCCGGTACCTACGCATGAACGTTGAAAGGAATGGCGTGGAGGACCGCGTCACGGTCTTGGAGGGGGACGCTGGGGAGGTTATTGAGAGCACGTTGGCCGGGGTGGCGGATAGGGTTGTCATGAACCTCCCGGAGAGGGCCTTGGAGTATGTGGGTGCGGCGTGTATGGCGCTGGGGGAGTCCGGTGGGGTTATCCACTACTACGAGTTCTCCTCGGAGCCTGACGCCTTAGAAAAGGCGGAGAAGCGCCTAAGGGACGCTGTGAAGCGGGCTGGGAGGCGAGTTTCACGTGTTTTAGCCGCTAGGAGGGTGAGGGAGGTGGCTCCCCTCCGTTGGCAGGTGGTTATAGACGCTGAAATCGCCTAAACCTCCGCTATGAGGGTCACTTTAACCCGCGCATCTGGACTTTGAAGCCGCCTCACGAGGTCCCTTGAGATGTCTACGGCGGCTTTATCCGCCCCGACCGCTATGGTTCTGCCGCACGTGTATAGGCTCCTCCGAACCACCATGTCCGTTGGGTGCGTGAAGGTTAAGCCCGAGCGTCCGTGGGCGTTTACGACCTCGCTTAACCCGTCTACCTCAATGATTATCGTTACCCTCGCGTCGTCCCTCCCAGCTAGCTCCTTGAATTTGGGGCTTAGGTCGGCGGCTCCCTTGGTGGCGCCGACGGCCACGATGCAGTTACCCCTCTCGCTCAGGGTCTCCTCCCTTGTGAACTCCATGGTCGTCCGGTGCGTCGCCCTTATCTGTTCGTGTCCGTGGGCGTGGAACCGCTCGACTACACGCATCCCAAAAAATCGTTATTAACTTCGGCACGCTTTAACTTTAGGAGGGGTTTCCTTTCCTCATGGATGATTCGAGTCTGGAAGATGCGTGGGAGGGCCTAATTAGGAAGCTCACGCGTCAGGGAATTCTCCGCTCCGAGCGTGTCATACGGGCCTTCAGGAGGGTGCCCCGCCACGCGTTCCTCCCGGAGGACCTGAAGAGGTACGCGGCGGTGGACACCCCCATACCCATAGGTCATGGGCAGACGGTCTCGGCGCCCCACATGGTCGCCATCATGGATGAGGCGTTGGAGTTGGAGGTGGGGCATAGGGTCTTGGAGGTGGGCGCCGGCTCCGGCTGGCACGCCGCCACCGTAGCGGAGCTGGTCGCCCCGAGCGACGAGCCGAGGGAGAGGTGGGGCCACGTCTACACCGTAGAGATAATACCGGAGCTGGCGGAGACGGCGAGGAGGAACATCGAGGAGAACGGGTTTGGGGAGCGGGTGACCGTTATATGCGGAGACGGCTCCATGGGCTACGAGGATGAAGCCCCATACGACCGCGTACTAGTGACGGCAGCCGCCCCGGAGATACCGAAACCACTCGTGGAGCAACTCAAGGTTGGGGGCATACTCCTCATACCCATCGGGGGTCTACGCTTCTTCCAGAGCCTCATCAAGGTGAGGAAGGAAAACGGGATGGTTAAGGAGAACCTCGGGGGTGTGGCGTTCGTCCCCCTAGTTGGGAAGTATGGACATAAAATCTACCCATAACTGAGCCAAGTCATTAGATTCGATTTTTAGAAGAATTGGGTTAGGTCTACGGTTTTCCCTTTCTTCCTCGCCTTCCTCACCCTATCAAGCGCCTTCTTCACCCTCTCCTCCGAGAAGTCCCTCTCGTGGCACAGGAATTCAACGATGCCCCCCTCGTCTACATCCCTCCACTCCAGCTCGTAGTCATCCGAGACCTCGGGCTCTAGGAATATGCGGCGTATTTCCTCCGGTTCAACCGGGAACTCGGCTTCTGGAAGTATGGGTAGAACCTTCTCTAGGCTCCCATACTCCTTAATTAGCTTGTACGCCTTTTTTGGGCCTATGCCCTTCACTCCCTTTGGGTTGAAGTCCGTTCCAACGAGGATTCCTATGTCTACGAGCTGCTCCCTCGTTATCCCGAGCTTCCCCAGCACCTCGTCTAGGTGTATTATCTCCGGCTTCACCTCAACGTAGACGGGCTTCCCGGGGAGCTTCCTCCTCCCGGATATGTTCACGTTTCTGGCGAGCGACGGCGCCCCGAAGAGGAGGCTGTCGTAGTCTTGGCTGGCGCATAGGTCTGCATCCCCCCTCTTGACTATGTGGGCGGCTTGCGCCTCGCCCTCGGAGGGCGCCTGAACGTAGGGGATGCCCATGAGCTCCAAGAGCCTCTTAGCGTCCTCCACCATGTAATCCTTCAACTTGGCGGATGCCTGGGCGTACTTCCGCGCATCCTCAAGCCTCCCCTCCCGAAGCGCCTCCTCATACAACCTCAACGCCTCCTCCCGAATCCTCATCCTACGCTTAATCTCCGCCTCCTTCAGGGCCGGAGGCTGCCCGTCAAAGACGTAGACGGGCTTTATGCCAAGCTCCAGCAGGTTAACGCCCCTGTAAAATAGGCCGCTGAGGTGGCTGGTCACCCTCCCGCCGCTGTCCATGAGGGGCCTCCCGTCCGGGCCGCGGATAATCGATAAAAATTGGTAGAGGGCGTTGTAGGCGTCTATGGCGATGCGCTTCCCGCTTAGGTCCTCCAGCCTCACCACGTGGATCAGGCCCTCGGGGATGAGGCCTTTTAAATCAACGCCCACTAGCCCTCCCTCCCCACCAGCTCCACCATCATCTTCCCCCTAGCCAGCTGGGAGACCCGGATCAGCCCCTCAATCTCCATCTTCATCAGCGCCTTATTCAGCTCCTGAACGCTCAGGTCGCCGTAGGTCTCCCGCAGGGCCTTCATGAGTTCATCCCGGGTGAGGGAACCCGCCCTCTCCAGATGCTCGATGATCGCCGTGTAGATGGGCCTAATCCTCCAAGTTCTCATGCCCGGGGCCTTCTAGGCGATGGGGGTGACGGGCTTCTCCAGCTTCCTAAGCCTCTGGGTGAAGCTCTTGTACCAGTTCTCCATGTCGGGCGTTATGCTCGGGCCGATGGTCCTCAGCGCCTCCTCGAAGTCGACCCAGGAGACCTCCTTGGCGTTGAAGTCCCTGCGCAGGGCGTTCATGGCAGCCTCCCTGCACACGCCCTCTATGTCAGCCCCTGAGTAGCCGGCCGTCATCTTGGCCAGCTGCTTCAGGTCTACGTCCTTCGCTAGGGGCATGTTGCGGGTGTGAATCTCAAATATCTTCAGCCTGGCCTCCTCATCCGGGGGCGGGACGTAAATCATGCGGTCTATGCGCCCCGGCCTCAGTATGGCCGGGTCCAGTATGTCGGGCCTGTTGGTCGCGGCGATGATGACAACGTCCTCTAGGGCGGCAATCCCGTCGATCTCGGTGAGGAGCTGGCTTATGACGCGTTCCGTTACCCCGCTGTCGGCGTACCCCATGCCCCTCCTCGGGATTAACGCGTCTATCTC
>CAZKUI010000008.1:13907-17939 GCA_964555905.1 uncultured Candidatus Bathyarchaeia archaeon
CTCCGATTCCCCGACCCACTTGGAGAATATCTCCGGGCCCCTTATGCTGATGAAGTTCGCCTCGCTCTCGGTGGCGACCGCCTTCGCTAGGAGGGTCTTCCCGCAGCCGGGAGGCCCGTAAAGCAGGATCCCCTTGGGCGGCTTTATGCCCATCCTCTTAAACGCATCCGGGTTCTTCAGGGGCCACTCAACGGCCTCCTGAAGCCGCTTCTTCACTTCCTCCAGGCCCCCGATGTCCTCCCAGCGGACCGTGGGGACCTCTATGTAGACCTCTCGTATGGCTGTGGGCGTAATCTCGCGGTATGCGTTCATGAAGTCCTCCATGGTGACCTCCATCTTCTCCAGAACCTCGACGGGTATCACCTCCTCCTCCAGGTTTATCTCGGGGAGGTACCTGCGCAGCGCCTTCATGGCTGCCTCCCTGCAGAGGGCGGCTAGGTCGGCGCCCGTGTAGCCGTGGGTGATCTCCGCCAGCTTCCTCAGGTCTACGTCCTTCGCTAGGGGCATTCCACGGGTGTGAATCTGCAGTATTTCGTAGCGCCCCTGCTTGTCGGGAACGCCTATCTCGATTTCCCTGTCGAAGCGTCCGGGTCTGCGGAGGGCGGGGTCTAGGGCGTTAACGCGGTTCGTGGCCCCTATAACTATCACGTTTCCGCGCCCCTCAAGCCCGTCCATGAGCGCCAATAGCTGGGCAACAACACGCCTCTCAACTTCGCCCGTGACCTCCTCCCTCTTCGGGGCGATGGCGTCGATCTCGTCAATGAATATGATGCTTGGGGCCTCCTTCTCCGCCTCCGCGAATATCTCCCTGAGCCTAGCTTCTGATTGGCCGTAGAACTTGCTCATGATCTCCGGGCCGTTTATCGCTATGAAGTGTGCATCCGATTCGTTGGCGACCGCCCTAGCTAGGAGGGTTTTTCCGCACCCCGGAGGTCCGTGGAGCAGGACGCCCTTCGGTGGGTCTATTCCTAGGCGTTGGAATAGCTCCGGGTGTCTTAGGGGTAGCTCAACCATCTCCCTTATGCGCTGAATCTCCTCGTGCAGCCCGCCTATATCCTCGTAGGTTGTTCTGGGGACCCTCGCCTTCAGGACGGGCTCGCTCAGGATTTTCAGGCGGGTTCTGTGAGTGACCCTGACGATGCCTGAGGGCCTCGTCTTCACCACGGTGAACGGCATGGGTCTGCCGAGGACCGAGACCATGGTGGTGTCTCCCTCAACGAAGGTCCTCTCCATGAGGCGGCTCTTCACGAAGTTCTCAAAGCCCTCATCTATGCGGTCCAGCCGCATGTTGGAAGGCGCCAGCGTGACGCTGGTGGCCTCCTTCACCCGCGCCTTCCGAACCTTCACGTACTCATTTAGGGAGACGTTGGCGTTCCTCCGGGTGATACCGTCTATGCGTATGAGGTCTAGGCCCTGGTCCTCCGCGTAGGCGGGCCAGGCGATGGCGGATGTCTTCTTCTTCCCCTCGATTTCTATGACGTCTCCGGCGGTTATTCCGAGCTTCATCATGGCTCTTTGGTCTATTCTGGCGATTCCCCTACCCACATCCCTCTGCTTTGCATCCGCAACCCTTAACTGGATTTCGGACAAGTTTCCCTCACCCTACTCCTACCTATCTGTTGGTCAATTAACAGATATAAACGCATAGCTTCACGCTGGGTTGAAGGCTTAGGTTTCAATTTGTTCCACCATATATGACGGCCTAATAGAGGTAACTGGGCGAATTAAGTTTTGTGAACCAATACTCTTCACGTTAAATTCGCATCTATGGCCCCTCAAAGCCGCATTTAGGGCACTTATACGTTCTCGCGAGCGCCCTGCACTTCTCGCATCTCCAGATGATCATCTCCCCGCAGTTCGGGCATGGGAACTTCATGGCGTTCGTTCCCGGGGGGATTATCCTGTTGCAGGAGGTGCAAACCGGGAGCTTCACCTTGCCGCTCATCTCGGAGCCACACGAACCATGAAACCCGAACAGTCATATAATTGTTTCCGCCACGCCTAGAAAATCAGCCTCAGCAGTAGCTTCACGAGGGTGGTTGGCGCCCTCAACGCAAGCCTCCTCGTTAGTTGCGTGATGGATGCCGCTTGGAGGTCCATATCCCCGATGGTGGAGAGCTCCTCGTCCAAGCCTAGGGAGGTTATGCGTTTGAACACCTCGTCTACAAGCCTGTCCGGTGTGCTGTCTAGGAGGCGTCGGGCGCGCATCATCCACCTGAACTCTCCACCTAGCTTATCCCTCCACGCCTCCTCGTACCGACGTAGACGGGAGGAGGAGTAGATTCCGTTCATGGCGGCGTCCGCCGCGACCTCCCCAGCGGTTATGGCGCAAATCCCACCCGTTATCACACCTCCACCGGTGGTGGGTTTCACCTGACCGGCTGCATCCCCAACCACTAGGAAGTTGTCCGCGTACGTTCTGGGTATTGGGCCGCAGGTTAGGACGCATCCAGCCCCGCACTTCGCGGGGATTCCCCTCCCAAACCTGCGTCTCACGAATCGCTTCAGCATCCTAACGGGGCTTACACCCCCGCAGGCGAGACCGACCCTCGCCGTAGACCCGTCTAACGGTATAACCCAAGCGAAGAACTTTGGGGCAACCCTACGTCCTAGGTGCACCTCCACATACTCCCCGTCTACATCTACGCCTGAGAGTTCAACCTGAGCCGCTGGTAGGACACGCCTCCAGTCTATCGTTTTTAAGCCCATCTGCGTCACTAGGCGGGAGCGCACGCCCTCCGCATCCACCACTAGGGGCGCCTCCAAGGAGCCCCCAGCCCACGAGACGGTTAAGCGCCCACCGCTCCGCTGGATCCTCCTCACCATGGCTTTAAATTGAATATGCACCCCAGAGTTTACGGCTTTATCCGCCAAAGAACTGTCAAATTCAGCCCTATCCACGACATACGCAACAGTTTCGGGTTTCTCCACAGTGAACGTTAAGCCCGACGGAGAGTAGAAGTGCGCCCCCCTCACCCGGTTCTGAACGAAGCGTGGGGAAGGCTGAACCCCGATCCTCCTAAGCCCCGAAGCGCTGAGCAAACCGGCGCAGTGAACCGGAACCCCAACGCGGCTGTGCTCCTCCAAAACTAGGACATCAACACCCCTCTTGGAGGCGCTCCACGCCGCTAGGAGACCGCTAGGCCCCCCACCCACCACAACAACCGTCATTTTAACTAGTGGTTAATCATTTAAATCCTATATAAGATGCATTTGATATCCCTCTTTTCGGCGTAGTCTTTTATTCTCTCCTCCTCTTCTTTTTTACTACATCTATCCAATACGACGAGAAAACATAGACATTTAGGATTTTTCTCACGCAATCTGCATAATTCATTTATATCCTTAGCTATCTTGGAAAAGTTACGTTGTACTCTAGCTTTTACTTCTATCGCAACGCAAATTGACTCAACTGGATACGATAGTATTCTCCAACGCTTCAGCTTATCGTCTCTAACCTTTTGGTCTCTTCTCGCTTTTTCTAAAACAAGTTCCCAATATTTATCACATACATCAATAACTGCTATATCAATTGTGCATCCATGATTCGCTTTTTCTTGTGACTTCCAGGAGAAAACTTTCTTCGGTTTTTCTATTATGACTTTATCATGTCCGTTTTCATGGTAGAATGGTCTCACTTGTGAATGAACAGTAAGGTGCGTATTTCTCAGCTGTTTTCTTAATTCGCTGAAGAGAATACAAACAATATCTTCCTCTGTTGTAAAATCTCTTTCACATTCTTTATATAAATCTTTTACGTGACCTATTGCCTTAATAACCTTGTTTTCTAACTCAGAAACCAGCATTAAAACACCTCAATTACTCTATTAAATAAGCGATTAGCTTAAAAATCTTAAGTGTTCTGATTATGCAAGGGGCGGCGTCCAAAAGTGAATGCTTCCAGCTTTAAATATAAGCAGGTTATCGTGGTGAGGGCAGACCTCAAGATGAGCGTGGGGAAGACCGCGGCGCAGGTTGGCCACGCGGCGGTCTCCGCGGCTGAGGAGGCGAGGGTGAGGCACCCCGAGTGGT
>CAZKUI010000008.1:18039-24480 GCA_964555905.1 uncultured Candidatus Bathyarchaeia archaeon
GGCCACGCGGCGGTCTCCGCGGCTGAGGAGGCGAGGGTGAGGCACCCCGAGTGGTGGGGTGAGTGGATGCGGGAGGGGCAGTGCAAAGTGGTGGTGAGGGTGGACGGGGAGGGCGAGCTCAGGCGGCTGATGAGGGAGGCTGAGGAGCTGGGTCTACCAACCGCCCTAATACGGGATAGAGGTCTCACCGAGGTGGAGCCCGGAACCGTAACGTGCCTCGGCATCGGTCCAGCCCCAAGCCGCCTAATCGACAAGGTGACTGGAAACCTCCCCCTACTCTAAGCTGGGCCTCTTGGGTGTGGATGGCTTGGAGTCCCCGGAATTGGACCGGCTGGTCGGCATGGAGGTCTACCTGTCTACATCACCCGGAATTGGGGGTGGGATAAGGCGGCGTCTGGAGGACTTCGTCGTGGAGGAAATTCTCGTAGACGGTTCTAGAGCCACGGTAAGCCCCCCAGAGGACGTGGAAGTGGGGGGTGATGGAAGCCACCTCGTCTGCCTTCTCGTCAAGCGTGGATGGGACACGCTCCTCATCGTTAGGGAAATCGCGGGGCGGTTGGGCGTAGACCCCAAGGTCGTTAAGACGGCTGGGATTAAGGATGCGAGGGCGGTCACGGCACAGCATATAAGCATAAGAGGAATAACCCCAAGGCAAATCTTGGAGATTAGAATCCGAAACGCCCACCTAAAACCCCTACGCTACTCAAGAACCCCCATAAGCACGGGCATGCTCCTAGGGAACGCCTTCCAGGTGACGATAAGGGAGATAGAGATTCCAGAATTGGACGTTAAGGATAGAATTAACCGCATCTTGGCGGAGCTTAACCTCGCAGGTGGACTCCCAAACTTCTTCGCATACCAACGCTTCGGAACGGTGAGACCCGTAACCCACGTAATCGGGGGGCACATCGTCCGGGGGGAATACGAGGAAGCCGTCTACGCCCTATTAACGAGGGATAGCCCCCACGAGCACCCAGCGGCGAGGGAGGCGAGGCGGCGCCTCCGAGAAACGATGGACTACGCGGAGGCGCTACGCCTCTTCCCCCCACACCTCAAATACGAGAGGGCGGCGCTCAAGCGGCTGGCGAGGAACCCACGCGACTTCATCGGCGCCCTAAAGCGGCTCCCCCCACGCCTCCTAAGGCTCTTCACCCACGCATACCAATCATACCTATTCAACAGATTCCTAAGCGGGAGAATAAAGCAAATTGAAGCGCCGCACACGCCAAACCCCGGAGACTACCTAGTGGAGGTAGACGGGCATGGGCTACCAACCGGAAGATGCATCACAGTAACGGAGAGCAGTCTCCGAGAGGCATCGGAACTGGTGAAGAGAGGCACCGCCCGAGTCGCACTCCCCCTCATCGGATTCAGGCAGAACCCCTCGCTGGGGAGGCAGGGCGAACTAGAGGCGGAAATACTAGAGGAGGAGGGAATAAAACCCGGGGACTTCAAGTTGAAGGAGTTCCCGGAGGCGAGCGCCAGAGGAAGCCTAAGAGCCGCATTCACCATAATAAAGGACTTCGCTGTGAGGAGCGTGGATGTAGACCCGCAGGGGCGGGCGTCCGCCACCTTAAGCTTCACCCTGCTGAGGGGAACCTACGCCACGACACTCCTAAGGGAGATCATGAAGCCGAAAAACCCAATAGACGCTGGATTCTAACGGAAAGGAGCGGAATCACTCGCATTTTATGTGCTTCGCGATTGGGGGCCTCACCTTCTTGAGAACGGAGCTCCTACACCTCTCGTTGGGACACCGAACCCTACCACCCCTAAACTCCAAGTTCTTCCGAGTAACCCTCGCTCCGCAGATGACGCACTCGTAGACTATTTCCTGCTCCTCCTCGGAGGACACCACCAACCCCAACACCAAACCAGATAACCAAAATATTTAAGCATTCCACGAAGAACCAAGAAACCCTTATATCAGGGACGCCGTGGAAATCATGAACGTAAGAATCGCTAGGAGCCGCCCGAAATGCGGATATTCCCGAGGGCCGTAGACCACCATAAGCCGGGAGCCCCGAAGGTGCCGAACGGCCTGGGCGTAATCTACGTCATCACGAGCGCCATATACCTCTTCACCCTAAACGTACTCGAGGTGGAGGGCGCCCTATCCCTAGCCAGCTGCATACTCTTCGGCGGGGTTCTAGGACTCTTCGACGACTGGGCTGACCTGCGGTGGAGATACAAGGTTTTCGCGCCAATCTTCGCCAGCATCCCGCTCATAGCCCTACGCCAAGGGGAGACGGTCATGGCAACCTACATATTCGGGAAGGTGGACTTCGGAATCCTCTACTACCTAGTCATCGCACCCGCCATCGTCACCATAACAACAAACTCGGTAAACCAGCTGGGTGGGTTGAATGGCCTCGAAACAATCTGCCCCCTCATAGTCATGACTGGATTAGCCGCAGTATCTCCCGAACATAGGATTCTCCTCTTGGTTCCAATTATCGTGGTTGGAATCTTAGCGGTTTTTAACTTCCTAGGGAAGATATTCGTGGGAAACGTTGGCTCCTTCTCCCTAGGCATAACGATCGCCGCCTACGCCATCATCGCAAACATAGAACAAACGCTCCTCATCAGCATAATTCCATACATATTTAACGCATCCCTCATCAACCTAAATTACATACTATGGAGGCGGAGGCCGAGCCTCATCCTATGCGAGGATGGAAAGCTCACGGCAAATCACAGGAGAAGCCTGCAGACCCTCATAGCGCATGGGAGAAGAATCAGCGAACGCCGCATAGTGCTAATCATCGCCCTAACCTTCATATGCTCCTCGGCACTAGCCATCATGGTGGGTGCGCTCTCGTGAGCACGAAATACACAGTTAAGGGCCAGCACACAATCATAAGGGACTGCGAGATAGGGGAGGGCACCGTAATATGGAACTTCGTAAACCTCTACGGATGTAAAATAGGAAGAAACTGCATAATCGGCTCCTTCGTGGAAATTGGAAGGGATGTCAAAATAGGAGACAACTGCAAAATAGAGGCGTTCGTTTTCATACCAACGGGCGTCACCATAGAGGACAACGTCTTCATAGGCCCAAAAGTAACCTTCACCAATGATAGGTACCCAGTAGCCACTGGCGAGTGGAGGGTTACCCCAACGTTGGTGAAGAGGGGTGCCTCAATAGGCGCCAACGCGACCATACTGTGCGGCGTGACGATAGGGGAGAACGCCGTGGTGGGGGCGGGCTCCGTGGTCACCGAGTCGGTGCCGGATAACGTGGTGGTGGTTGGAAACCCAGCCCGTTACCTCATGCCGAGGGAGAAGTTTGACATGAAGAGGAGGGAGCACCTTAAGGCGTTAGAGGGTAAATAAAGGAGATTTTGAGGTGGAATCAGCCTTGAAGAAGGTTGTGATGGTTATTGGGTTTAAAGGGGAGGTTGGGATGCCGCTCTACCAGTTGATTCGCGGCGTCCCAGAGTATGAGGTGATAGGTTTAGACATAGAACCCACGGAATACCGCGGGAAGGTAGACATAATGCACATATGCTACCCCTGCGTAGACGAGGAGGAGTTCATAAAGAACACGGTGGAGTATATAAGGCGTTTCAACCCGGAGTTGGTCATCATAAACTCCACGGTAATCCCCGGAATAACCGAAAAAATCCACAAATTGACCGGGAAGCGCATAGTTCACAGCCCGGTTAGGGGGATGACCCCGCACATGAAGCACGACCTACTCCACTTCATAAAGTACATAGGCGGCGTAGACGAGGAGTCCGCCAGAATGGCGCAAGAACACTTTGAATCCATCGGCATCCCCACAAAAATATGCGACAGCCCGAGGGAAACGGAGCTAGCAAAAATCATAAACACCACATACTACGCGCTCCTCATCGCATGGTTCCAAGAAATATACCGAATATGCAAGAAGCTCGGCGTAAACTACGAACAGGTTGTAGACTTCATAAAAACAACGGAAGGTAGACCCATACTCTACCCCGGATACATAGGGGGGCACTGCCTCATACCAAACATAAAGCTACTCCTAAACGTAATAGACTCAAAATTCCTGAGACTAATACTGGAATCAAACGAAGAATGGAAACGGGAATTCGGGGAAACCAGCAAAGCCAGAGGAACCCTCAGGAAGGACATGTGGAGATTCAAGCACGAATAAAGGAAATAGGCACCACAAACCACTTTAAATCCCCGTTGGATTATGTGATAATTGGTGATGAATGCTGAGGATACTGAATGTTTTCAGTCAGGCTCTAGAAGCGATTAACCGGGCGGAAGATGTAGCCAAGGAAATATCCTCATGGACTGATGAGTACGCGTTGAGATGGGCTATGTATGCGTCTCTGCAAAACGTGTTAGACGCATTGTCCATGATGGTAGCTCGGAAGGGATTAAGAAAACCACGTTCATACTCTGAACTCAGCGATGTATTGTATGAAGCTAATATAATCACGAGCGATGAAGCAGAACTGCTTAGACGTGTGGCACATGAAAGGAATGTGCTGGCGCACGCTTATAGGCGTATTAGCGGAGAAACGCTTAAGAAGTTAGTACATTCACTCCTAAAAGTCGATGTTAGAGAATTTATTCGCAGAATGATTGAGAGAAGTGAAGAGTTAGAGATAGACCCGGAGTTAAATACGCATGAGTTAGAGGAACTAAAGGAGGTTTTTGAGGAGTTTGGGGTTAAGGTGGTCTATTTATTTGGTTCTAGAGCAAGAGGGATGAGTAGGGAGGATAGCGATTGGGATTTCGCCGTCTACGCCAACGATAAATTATCAAGTGAGGAGAGATTTCATCTTACCTTAAGGATTTCTGAGAAGCTTAAAGTTCCCCTTGAATGGGTTGATGTGGTAGACCTCAGAGACGTAGACCCACTATTAGGTTTCACGGTGATTGAAGAAGGCGTCATAGTTTACTGCGTAGACGCTGAACTAGCCCATACGTTGGAATATAAAATACTCCGGGAATACCTCGACGCCCAAGACTTATACCACCTCTACCTTAAGGGATTAAAAACCACCACTAAAAGACGCCAATAAACCTCATTGTTCATCAACGAACATGCATAAATTATTTTATGTTACAGGCTTCAATGAAGAATAAGGGGGTGTATAAACGGATTGCCAGATGTGTTGGTGGTTCATGACTGGGATTTCCCTCTATATAAAAGGAAAACTTGCCTGAGGAGGGGGTTCTGGCTAATATTATATGCGCTATTCGGTTGGTCCAAATGGTTTAGGAGAAGGATGCCTCGTTGGCTCCTCTTTGAGAAATATAATCAGGCATTAGCCCTTGCAATGTTGGATAGAATGCTTGGAGTTAATGCGATATTTGGAATCACGAGAGAAGTTGAGGAATGTTTTCCAGATATTAGGGGGCGTTTAAAGGATATGGGATTTGAGGTGAGGCAACATTATCACGTAAAGCAGAAAACGCTTGGCAGGGGGAGGTGGATACCACCATTAGATGTAAAGCCGGAGAACATGATATACGATAGGCTCTACGCCTTAAGAGGTAAAAGGGAACTACCGAAGAAGGGAGAAGCCGTTGTCTGGCATGTAGACCACCTAAACTATAACCTGCTCTATTATCTGGAATTCGTTAAGAGGTGTAAGAGCGCTAGATTACTCTAACGAACTAACATGCAAGAAGGGACTACACCCTCGCAGCCCTTCACCAATTCATTCTAACGAACTTGCATCCCAACTTTCTTGCGCAATTTTCGTCGTGTTTTCTATCTCCGATAAACAACGCGTGCTCAGCGTTTATTTTAAACCTTTTTAGCGCCATCCTTAATTGTGTAAACCTATCTAAGCTATCCTCTCTAGTTATTACGAAGTCAAAACTCATCCCAATTTTAGGGATTATAGCTTTAACAGCATTTAACCCCTGCATGGTAACAAGTACTTTCTTAAAATCCTTAAACCTTTTTCTGATCGCTTCTATTTCTGGGTTTATGATGATGTTTGAGACCGCCTCAGCCTCGGCGTCATCTAGTATCTTAAAAATCTTCTCTCTAAGTTCCTCGTCATCCTCCGTTATCTCTTTGATCAATCTCAGCGGTATAACGTCTAACTTTAAACCAAGTAGCTCTCTCAATTTTGAATACATATTTGCGTAGTCTATTGGAATCTTAACTAAAGTCCCATCTAGATCGAATATCACTAGCTTTATACTATTCTCCTCCTCCATCCATCCTCTCTCCATAGCCAGCTACCGCAGTCTATATGCCGAATTATGTAATAATCCTCAGGATATAAATTAAACTTCGGCACATCTGGACAATCTTCACCGAGACCGAGTCTCACGTAGATGTCTACCATGCTCGGTTCTCCTAGGAACTTCTGCATTGCATAAGACCACAATGGCAGGGTTGTATGCGCCTTCCCTACATTGACTTCCGTAACGTAGGGCTTATCTTCATACTTTAAGTCTACGCAGTAAAATCCGTGGGGC
>CAZKUI010000009.1:0-22983 GCA_964555905.1 uncultured Candidatus Bathyarchaeia archaeon
CCCGTCTACCTCCGAGTCCGAGGGGTTCGGTCTAGTTCTGCTGGAGGCGATGTCTATTGGAACCCCAGTTATGACCACTGAGAAACCGGGCTCCGCCGAGCTACTTAGGAGGTATGACGCCGCCTTCATCCTTGAGAGCCTCAACCCGAAGGAGATAGCCCACCGAATCTCCGCGGTCTTAGAGGACGAGGATGAAAGGCGCAGGGTTGTTCGAAATGCTAAGCGTCTCGTTGAACGGTTCAGCTGGGAGAGGGCTGCCTTAGAAACCTCCAAGCTATATGGGGACATCCTCCAACGTGGGTGAAGCCCACGTCTCTAATATGGTAACACCCGGGAAATCTTAATAGCAAACACGGATTAAGGTTGGCATTGTGTGGGGCTGTGGGTGACCGCTGGGTGAAACCGGCGGGTGGCTGAACCCACGTAAGTGAAGGAAGGCGGCGCCCAGAATTGGATGGCAGCTTGGAGGTGTGGGTGTGCACCCCTTAGCCATAGGACTTCTACTCCTCCCACCCCTACTAGCGTCCATAGGAGGCGTGGTGGAGCACTACCTAGAGCGCCTCGGAATCCTCTGGCTTCAGCGCCTCGACCACGTTCAAAGGTTTACCGTAAACCTGATGCTCGGGTGCCTCACCCTCTACTTCATCGCATTAGCCTTAACGCCGTTCCACCTATTTACTAGGGAAGCGTCCTGGGCCATCGCCTTAGCGTTTCCCCCCGTCTACCTGTGGTTGGAGAGAGGGAGGCTTAGGAAACTCGCCGAGTGGCTGAGAGCGCCTGAGGAGCACCTGAGGGAGCTGGAGGTAACGGGCGCGATTATAGCCATATTTCTCGGGGCGTATGCGTACCGCCTCATGCCGCTTGAGTTCATTACGTTCGGCTCTGTTCACGATGAGTCCCTGCACTCCCTCTTCATCCGCCTCATGGAGATAAATAGGGGGATACCGGAGACGCACCAGCCTTACCTCCCCCAGTACCTAATCTTCCCTCAGGGGCTCCACGTGGTGTTCACATTCATCTACTACCTCTCAGGCTGCATACCACCCACCGTAGTTCTCAACTCCGCCGCCCTCTTCAACGCCCTCTCCATATTCGGCGGCTACTTCTTCGGGAAGGAGGCGCACGACGAGAAACTCGGGTTGGCGCTCGCGTTCATCCTAGGCTTCGTAGCCCAGTACCCAATCGCCATCACCTGGGGCGGGGATATGATGCCCGTCGGTATACTACTCCTACTCATGATAACCGGAGTGTTCTACGGGAATCTCCTGTACCGGAGGGGGAGCTTCCATAAGAGGAGCTACCTAGACTTGGTCCCCTTGGGGTTGTTACTTGGCTACCTCGGCGCCGTTCACCTGATACTTTACGTGCTCACGGTTACCACCATGGGGTTCATCGCCCTAGTGAAGGCGGTGAAGATTCTAATGGGGAGGGAGGAGCGCGGGGTCTTCCTCCACATCCTATTTGAGTGCCTCTTCGTGGTGTTGATTAGCCTCATTCCCATGTCCATCTGGATATACAGGTACCTATTCGCCCCCCGCATATTCATCGAGGAGTTTGAGTACGAGGAGGCTGTGAAGGAGCTAGTCTACGAGAAGAGCGAGAAGTTTGGGAGGCTCTTCCCAGCGAGGGTTATATTCCACCCCCTGAAGCACGTCATGGTCTACGTAATCTGGTTTAACTGGTACGTGGAGGCGGGCTGGCCCGGCTCAGACCTCTTCCTCACCCTCCTATTCCTGACACCAATCCTACTCTTGAGGGCGTACTATAGGGATAGGACCTTGCTGAAGCACATGGCGCTCTCATCCATGCCGTACCTAAGCGTCCTGTTCTGGGCCATGGACACGCCCCACGGCCTCTACTACCTCCCGATGGAGCCGTTCAGCCTCATGACGGGGGAGGCCGACAAGCTCATGATCTGGCTGACGGTCGCCCTCAGCGTCTACGCGGCTTACGGCCTCTCCGCCATCTATGAGTACATCCTTAAGCTCTTTCGGTGGGTGGATGAGCGGAGGGAACGCATAAATAGATTCCTATTAGGGAAGATGCATCTAAATGAAAAGCTGCTCCTTCAGCTCCAGAGGAACCTGCGTAGGAATATGCGCTACTTGCCTTCCCTCGTCCTTGTAGGCTTGACCCTCCTCTCCGTTCCCTCAGGTGTCTACTTTCTCGCCGCCAACCACTACTGCTTCTCCGTCGCCACGGGTGAGGATAAGAGGCTCATGCTCTGGATGAGGAGTAACCTGCCAAGCGACGCCGTCATCCTCATAGACCAGTACGAGGCGGGAACGTTCATACCAAGCATATCGCACCACAGGGTGGTTTACCCGTGGACCGGAGACCCAAGCAGCGAACCCCCAAGCTACGTGCGCCTAGCCAACATGACCGAGCAGGGCATACTAAACGAGACGGCGTATCAACTCCTAGAGCACTTCAACATAACCCACGTCTACGTGGGCTCTAAGACGGCGTACTCTTGGGCGAAGGAAAAATGGGACCCCCTGCTCTTCCTAGCGAACCCGAACTTCAAGCTCACGAAGAAGATACCCCACTCCTACCTCTTTGAGTACACCCCAACGAACACGAGCATATCCTTCCAAGAGGACTTCGAGCACGCTAACATCACGGAGACTGGGTGGCTCTACTACTCATGCCGGGAGTGCAGGGGGAATGGGACCGGGTGCGCCGGCATAGCTTCATTCAGCCCGTACAACGGCTCCAAGCACCTGTTAACGGTCTCCGTGAGGGTGGGGAATGGATATTACGCCTGTTACCCCTACAGGAAGATTTACACCCCCCCACGCCACAGAATCATACTCACCCTATACCTAAACGCGTCCTACGGCTTCGGTCCCGGAGACTGCGTCGCCATAGTCGTCTCGGATGAGGAGTGGGAGAGGCAGGTGGCGTTCATCCCGTCCACCCAAATCCGAGGGCTGAACATATCGTCCCCACTCCCCAACGTCACCATGAACCCACGCATCTTCCCGCTCAGCTCAAGCCAAGGAATCTTCAAGCTAGACCTGACCGCGGCTTGGTGGGAAGCGTATAGGGACGATGTTCCCCACCCATTCTTCCTAGCAATAGTAAATCTTGACGTAGACGGCAACCCGAACGTATGTCTTGTTGACTCCATAACCATAGCCTATCGCCCCATGGAGGAGTGGGAAACCATCATTTGGGTGGGGGAGGATTCTCTGGTCTCAGGTGAGGAAAAGACGTGAAAAACGTAAAATAGGTCTTTTTCTCACCCGTCGGGAGCCTCGTCCAGCATCTCTTGATTCACCTCTTAGGGCATCCGCTGATGCGGTTAAAGGAGGTTTGGGTGGAAGTCGCCTAAGTCTTATATAGAGCGGGGGTGGGGCAACTAAATCTAGGTGCACATGTTGTCCGAGGAGAGGGTTGCCGTATACATCTCGAGGAGTGTCTACGACGCCGTGAGGCGGATGGCGGAGGAGAGCGGCGAATTCAGCAACGTAGACGAGTTCGTGGAGTTCGTGTTGAGGGAGTTTCTGGAGGGCGGTGAAGAGGCAGGCTACACCCCAGAAGAGGAGGAGAAGATTAAGGAGAGGCTTAGGAGCCTCGGCTACCTCTAGAGGGGCTACACATGCGACGGGTGGCCGTGATAGGGCTGGACGGCGTGCCATGGAAGGTCGTAAACAAGCTACACTCAGACGGAGTCATAAAGCACCTAGCGGAGCTGAGGGAGGATGGGGCCCACGGCCACCTAGCATCAACAATCCCGCCCTTCACCGTTCCCGCTTGGACCTCGATGAGCACCGGCGTTAATCCGGGTAAGCATGGGGCATACGCCACCCACGCCTTAAGGAGCGACTACAGCCTGCGTTTGCTCACATCTAGGGATGTGCACTACCCGCGTGTCTACGAGATACTCACCATGAAGGGGTTTAGGAGCGTGGTGGTGAACCTCCCACTTTCCTACCCCCCAGCTGTATTCCGTGGGGTTATGCTCTCCGACTGGCTATACCCGAGGAGGGCTGTTTACCCCCCAGAAGCCGAGGAACTCGCCGAGGACTACACCCCACCCGACCCACTATGGGCGCTCCAGAACCCAGCGAACTACGCAGTGAAGATGATGAAAGGACTGAAAGGTATGATTAAAACCCTGAAGAGGCTCTTCAAGGAGGTGGAATGGTCCCTTTTTTACGCAGTTTTCAGCGAGACGGACTTCCTCCTCCACAGGAACTACGATGAAATAATGTCCAGTGACGGCAATAGTCCGGCTAGGGAGGTCTTTCGGAGGATAGATAGGTTCATTGGCTGGATGATGGATAAAACCTGCGGCGATTCCCTGCTCTTGGTGGTCTCCGACCACGGCTTCACTAAGTATAGGTATGTGGTTCACTTGAATAGCCTGCTTCGTGAGGGGGGTTACATAAGGGTTAAGTCGCGTTGGCGTGCCTCCACCTCCCTGAGTAGGCTTCCCGTGCCTAAGTTCTTCTACCGGTATGTTCAGCGGTCTAGGAATATGAGGAGGCTCATAGGTCCAATACTTGACCTACTCGGCTTCGGCTCGGCTTCCTTCTACCTTAAAATTCCGACATCCGACTCCTACGCCTTCGCGCCCCCCGACTACTTCGGGGTCTACATAAACTCCAAGGACGTATTTGAGGAGTGGCCGCTTGAAGATTGGAAGACGTCCGTGCTGAGAAAACGCATAATCCGCCTCTTTAATAGCCTAAGAAACCCGAAGAATGGAGACAAGGTCTTTAGGGGGGTCTACGCAAGAGAGAACCTATTCCACGGACCCCACGTGAATAAAATACCGCATGTGGTCCTGATTCCGGGTCCCCAATACTGGATGGACCACGAGATGGCTGGAGACGTGATTGAGGAGGGAAGCCACGTAGACCATAGCCTATGGGGGTTATTCGCGGCCTATGGAAGTGACGTAAACGCTGGGGTGAAGCTCCGGGGTATATCCCTCCTGGATGTAACACCCACCATACTCCATTACCTAGGTCTCCCCATAGGCAGGGAGATGGACGGGACGCCCATACTGGATGCATTTCGGGAGGGTAGTGACGCCCGAAGTAGACCTGTGATTAAGGCTGATTACCTGAGAAGGTGGAGGGCAACGCTCCGTATGAGAAGGTTACGTAGAAAACTTAAACGTTCATAAGCCCAAGCCCAAACTAATGTATTGGCCATCAACCCTGAGGGGATGAGAATTGACCGAGTACGTGACTATATCCATCCCCAAGCCCCTCTACAACAGACTTCGGAAGGCGCTGGAGGGAACGGGATATAGGAGCCCCACCGAGTACATAATTTTCCTTCTCAGAAAGGCCCTGCCGGAGTTAGAGTCGGGGGATGAGGAGAGGAGGTTGAGGGCGCTGGGGTATAGGGATTAGAGGGGTAGTGGGGAGCCATCCACGCTCGGGGGGATGGGAACGCCGAACGCTCTTAGTATCGTCGGGGCTAAGTCCCAGAGGTTGGCGTTGATTTCCCCCACCCGCACCCCAGGCCCCGAGATCGCCAGAAACCCGGGGACGTCGGCGGGGTCGTGCGCTCCATCATGGGTTCCACTCCATCTAGCAGGCTCCTCCACGGGCGCCTCACCCCTAAGCTCCTTCTCCGGGTCCCTCGCAGCCTGCCAGCCCACGTTAAAAATGGCTACTAGGTCTGGGGCTTCGTTCACCCTCGGACCCCAGTAGACATCCTCCCTCCTTAGGACATCCTTTATGGGTTTCTCCCCGTTGAACTCCATAGATTTGAGCATATTGATGATGCGGTTTCTTAGACGCTCGTACTCCTCTCCGGGTTCCACGGTTCCCGTGGGCTCCCTGCCCTTTACATTCAGCCATATGTCCCCGTAGCCGTAGGAAAACGCCTTACTAGCCTGCCAATCCACGCCCTCGGGGGTTGACTTTAGCAGTCCAGCGGCTCGGAGGTGGCGGTTTACGGGGAGAACCATGTGGAGTTGGCGGAAGCCGTGGTCCGAAAGAACCATCACCATGGCTTCGCCGCCCACGATCTTCAGGAATCTGCCGATTATGTCGTCTACTTTCTTGTAGTATTGCTTCACAGCCTGCGTGTATTTCCCCTCCTCGTAGTTTGGGTGTTCGGGGTCTACGTGCCTCCAGAAGAAGTGTTGGATTCTGTCCGTGCCCATGAAGACTTGCATGTAGAAGTCCGGCTCCATCTGCTCTAGGAGGTGGACGCCTATATCAGCGTTCTGGTCTGTGATGGAGTTCACCCGTTTGAGGAAGGCGTCTGGCTCCTCCCCAACCCTCTTTAGGTAATCCACCTCCACGTCTCCAACAACCCTGTCTACGCCAAACTCCCTCTGAACTAGACGCTGAACCCCCTCCGGGTGCGGAACCCCCTCCTGTTTTGAGAGGAAACCCGGAATTATGAACCCCCTGAGCTTCTCCAACCCAGCCATTGGGACATTCACGACTCCAACGCGAAATCCAGCCTCGCTCAGCAGACTCCATAGGGTTCTGCCGCCGAGCATGGCTGGTGATGCAATCCGCATGTTGTAGCCTCCCGGCTCCTTCATCACGAAGCTAAACACGCCGTGCTTCCCGGGGTTCATACCGGTCATGAAGGTCGCCCACGCCACCGGGGTCTGAGCCGGAATCGGGGGCGTAGACGTCCCGAACAACCCCACGCGCTTGAGCCGACGGATGTTCGGAAGTTCCCCTAGCCACCTCTCAATGAGCGTGGGGGAAGCCCCGTCGAAACCTAGGACTAAGAACTTCACGGCTGCATCTAGTCTAAGGGCGTCCTCCAGCCCATAAAGCATTTCTCCATCATTACACAACACTTAAATATCAATTAGCCTTAAGCCAAAGGGCAGGTGCCCACGGAATGCGTGTGGTAGACATAGACAGGTTGGTGAGGCGTTGGGCGAAGGGTGTGGAGGAGTGGAAGGTTAGGAGGTCGCTTGAGGTTATTCAGAAGGCGTTTGACAGGTTCAGCAGGATTGGGGTTGCGTGGTCTACGGGGAAGGACAGCACCGTGAACCTCGTCTTGGTGAGGGAGTTTGACCCGAACATACCCGTCCTATTCGGGGATACAACCGTCCACTTCCCCGAGACGTACTCCCACAGGGACAGAATCGCGAGGGAGTGGAAACTAAACCTCATCAACGTAACGCCATCCGTGAGCTACGAGGAGGTGAAAGGAGAGCGGGAAAGATGCTGCCACGCCCTAAAGACGCTTCCGCTCCTAAGGAAGATTGAGGAGTTGGGATTAGAGGCGCTCATCGTCGGCATCAGGTGGAGCGAGCACCCAGCTAGGGCGAAGGAGGTCTACTTCTCGGAGAGGAAGAACCCACACCACTACCGAGTCCACCCACTACTCCACTGGACGGAGGAGGACGTGTGGAACTTCACCAAGGCGCACAATCTACCCCACAACCCCCTATACGACAAGGGGTTCAGGAGCATAGGGTGCGCACCGTGCACCAAGCCAGCCCCGCCGGGAGCCCCGGAGAGGGCTGGGAGGGCGCAGGACAAGGAGCTGATCATGGAGAGGCTTAGGGCACTCGGCTACTACTAGCAGAGCTAGAGCAGATATGCAACTTATACCACCGCAGCTCTTAGGGTTCCTCGCCGCGGGCGCCATCTGCAGCTTTGTAGACGCCCTATTAGGCATGGGCTACGGCGTCTCATCATCCACGATCCTCATCACGATGGGGGTGACGCCGGCGGTTGTAAGCGCCTCCGTGCACATGGTGAAGTTAGCTGTGGGCGCAACCTCAGCCATCTCCCACTTCAGGCTCAATAACGTTGAGAAGGCATCCGCCACTCCATTGTTAATTTCCGGAGCTTTTGGGGCGGTTCTCGGAGCATACAGCTTAGTAAGTGCCCCAAAGGGGGGTGCGACCTTGATGGTGGCGCTCGCCCTCCTATTCATGGGCGCCATAATCACCTGTAGATACGCAATTGGCAGCCGCCAAGGCAACAGCAGACACAGCCATGGAACCTCGTGGATTAGCGTATCCCTATTCGGGTTTACCGCTGGGTTTCTTGACGCGATGGGGGGTGGAGGGTGGGGGCCGATCTGCACCTCCTACCTAATGCTGGTCGGCTACGAGCCTAAAAGGGCGGTTGGAACGGTGAACTTCGCCGAGTCCTTCGTGGCTGCGGCTACCGTAGCAGCCTTCACCGTCACCATCGGAATTGGAAGCTTTCTATGGTGCATAGCGATTCCCATGATAATCGGGGGTGTGCTCGTAACTCCAGCAGCCGCCTACCTATGTAGTAAGGTGCCTCGTAGAGTTCTCGGCGTTCTCATTGGATTGTGGATTATAGCGCTTAATCTCCGGTTACTCGTCCACCTAGTCGCCTAGATGAGAACCCCCCTAAGGAAGTGGGGTCCAGCCTCGGTTATTTTTAGCGTGTAGAAGCCCCCGATTAGCTGGTTGCACCCCTCTAGGTAGACGGGTTTATAATTTGGGGTTCTAGCCTCCAACTGCCCCCTCGGGCTATAGCCGACTACGAGGCAGCGCAGCTCCCTGCCAACCATCCCTCTATTAAACTCCAACGCGATTTCACGCGCCAACTTGGTTAACTCCCTAGACCTCCTCTTCTTCACTGGCTCGGGCACCTGCGGCATGGAAGCCGCCCTCGTGTGGGGTCTCGGCGTGTACCGGGCTATGTGAACCCTATCCGGTCTGACGTCCTCCAATAACCTACGTGTATTCGCAAATGCCTCCTCGTCCTCGCCCGGGAACCCCACGATTATGTCGGTTGCGATAGAGATTTCGGGAACGGCTTCCCTAAAGGCTTCCACTATCTGCCTGAACTCATCCACCGTGTAGCGCCTGCCCATCCTCCTCAGCACGCCGTCGTCCCCGCTCTGGACCGGGATGTGTAGGAACTTGTAGACCTTCGGGTTTTGGTACGCCTCTATCAGCCTGTCTAGGATTGGTGAGGCGGAGTCGGGGTTCATCATCCCAACCCGAACCATGAAGTCGCCCCCGATCGCGCATACATCCCTTAGGAGTTCAGGGAGGTCTACGCCTATGTCTAGGCCGTATGACGCCGTATCTTGGGCTGTGAGGCGAATCTCCCTTGCGCCCCCCTCAACGGCCTCCTTAACGGCATCCACGATAAGCCCCTTCGGGTAGCTTCTTAGGGGACCTCTCGCAACGCGGACGATGCAGTAGGTGCAGTATCCCCGGCAGCCCTCGGCGATGGGAACCACGAACTTCACGCCGTCCACCACGCTTGGGAGTCTACGTCTCGGGCTCGGCTGGAGTATGTAGACGGGCCCACGCGACTCCACAGCCTCCACGATTCTCTCCACAGCCCTGCAGGAGACCATGGATATCCTCGGGGAGATTCGGCGCACCAGCCCGGGCTGGGCGCTGGCTATGCAACCAGCCACTATAAGACGGCGCCCCGAATCGAGAAGCTCCCGAATTCGCCTCACCATCCTCCACTCCGTCTCCGCCCGCACGGTGCAGGTGTTGAGGATAACCACGTCTGCATCCTTTGGGCTGGAGACTATCACGTGCCCCGCCTCACGAAGCAGCTCCGCCATCAGGTTCCCGTCAGCCATGTTGGCGGCGCAGCCGTAGGACTCAACGTAGACCCTCAAGCCTTCCCCGACCCCAGTTGGTATTTTCGGCTGGCGATATTAAAATGTCAACGTTTAGGCGCCGAAAATTTAGTTAGAAGCTTAAATTTATAGAATGCGAGACTGTATTATTGCTGAAGGAGGGTGGTACGTTGAGCCAAGCTTCATCCGGGATCTCTAAACGCTCAAGCTTACCTAGTGACGTTAAAACCCTCAAATCCCTAGTCTACTTCTACGATTCATTCCTCAAGCTCGCGCTCAGGGGAGTGGAGAGCGTAGTGGGTGAGAAGGGCGCCAGAGCCATATTGAAGTCGGCGGCTCGGGAATACGGCGTGGAGGTTTGTAGACGCTTGGTAGGCATGAAGAGGGACGCAGACCTCCTGTGGGTTCTGGATATGGTGTTGAAAAGGGCTGGGACGGAGCCGGAACTAAGGAAGGGCGAACGCGAGGTTTTGGTGGAACTCCATAAGTGCCCATTCCTTAGACCCAGCGAGGAGCCGCTACTATGCACCATAACGGAGGGGCTCCTTGAGGGGCTGGGCCACGCATTTAACGTAGAAAGGGTTGAGAGCCAAGGCACGATGGCGCAGGGTGCAAAGAGCTGCGTGTTCAAGCTGGTTCTCTCAAGGTAGACGGCTAAGCAGGCCTCAAAAACTCCTCGTAGACCCTCACCAGCGTCTCAGCCCAGAACGTAAGCCATTCATCCTCAACCTTCGGGGACTCGTAGAACCCTCGGCAGACGTACGCCCTCTCGTAGGGTAGATAACGGACATGGTAGACGCCGCTGTCATCACGCGAGGTCATGAATGGGAACTCCCGGCAGACCATGGGCCTCGCCGCGTATATCGTGCAGGTGCCCTTCTTGGAGAGGAATCGGCACGCCATCTGCTTGCTAGCCGTGGCCTCCGTTTCCTTCAAGTTTCTTTTTAGAAATAGCCCCTCCACCTCTCCGTTATTCGTTAATTTTAATCTGATGCACTCCTTGGCTACGAACTCCTCTCTATCATCGTAGCCCAGTGCATCCATTAGCCGTGAAACGTCTCCCTCGGTGAGCATGATGGGGCGTAGAAGCCCCCTACAACATGAACCACACTTCACGCACCGAAATAGGAGGTAGTTCTCCCCGTCGTGCGGTATGTGGAACGCGACATCGCCTACGCGGATGGTAACCTCCCGCACGCCACTCCGGTAAGCCCACCTCCAGTAAACAGTGAGCATCACACCAAAAGTAATGAGCCTAAAAGCGGAAAATAACTTACGCCCCAATCCGGAAGCCTCATTAACTAATCGGCTACACATCGCACCAAAATACACACAGCCGCATCCAAAGCCGTTAGACACTGCAAATCTCCCTAAACATTAGCGTGGATGTGGAAGCGGTGGAGAAGGAGGGTATGTTAGGTTTTCTTCATTCCCCCGCTAAGAAAATCAAACTTTAGGGAGGTGGGCATTTCCATCAAAGCCTCAAAATGGGCACTCGTTGAATTCGGGATGGCTTAAATATAGGCGTCTTTCCATATCACCCCCATGTTTGGAGCCTGATAGATATCGTTGAAATAGGGCCTCACCCGTTATGTAGAGTGGAGGTGGGGGCTACGAAGCTGATTACCCTATACCTACCTGAGGCGTACATCAAGGCCTTAGATTGGCTGGTGGATGAACGCTTCTACCCCAGCAGGGCGGAGGCGATTAGAATCGCCATCCGAGACCTGCTCGCGAATGAAGTCTGGTGCAAAAGAAGGGCTGAACTATACGTGGAACTAAGCGATGTAGACAGGCAGAGGAGTGGAGGGAAGCCTCAGCCGGCGAATCACCCATGAGCTTCGCCGCACCCTCCACCTCCCAAAAGCACCCCCAACTTCTTTAACCGTAGACGCCAAGGCATAGGACGCCCCACGGGGGTTGTCAAGCCGGACTTTATGGCGTGTAATACGTCATCCACGTTGGAGTCGGAGTCTACGACGGTATATGCCATGCCTATAGCCTCCGGCACGTGTGCGTCGCTTCCAGCCACCCGCGGGAGCCCGAGGCTCTCCGCAAGTTCCTCCGATTTCCTAACTGAGCGATGGAAGGGGAACGAGGACGAGTTTATCACCTCCACGGCGTCAAAGAGCCTAGACTGGTTTAAACTCCACCTGAATCTCTTAAGGAGCGCGAAGGGGTGCGCCAACACGGCTAAGCCCCCCAGCTCGTGTATCCTCTCCACGGTCTCCTCGGGGCTCAGCCCGCCGGGCACGTTCTCCGTCACCCCGAGGGCTATGACGTGGCCCCCAGCCGCCTCCACCTCCACCCCGGGGATGACGAGAAAAGGCGGGTTAAGCTGGATGAGCCTCAGAGCGCCATCAACCGTGGAGTGGTCGGTGATGGCCACTCCGTCCAGCCGAGCCTTCTTAACCGCCTTCAACACATCCCGAGGCCTGGTTCGGGAGTCGTGGGAGTAGCAGGTGTGAACGTGGAGGTCTAGCCGAATCAACTGGACGAGCCCGCCCTCAGCTTTTCGAGCGCCCTTCTCAGCTCCTCCTCATCCTCGGGCACCTTCGAGAATAGGGGGGTTGGCGTCTTTACCCTGTGGCCTGGAGGCAGGGGTTCGGCTGCGTCCTCCCACCTGCACTCGTGCACTGAACCAGGTAGGTTTAGCATGCTCCATAACCGCTCGGCTGTGTGCGGTAGGAAGGGCTCCATGAGGGTGGCCAGCGCCTTCACCAGCTGTGAAGCCACGTATAGGGTGGTAGCCGCCTTCACCCTGTCCACCTTCACCAGCTTCCACGGCTCCCTCTCGTTTAGGTAACGGTTCCCCTCCCTGCTCAGCTCAATCACCCCGCGGAGGGCATCCTGCAGGCGGAACGCCTCAATATCCTCAGCCACGCTACGGAGCGTCTCCTCTATCAAGGAGAGCACACTCCCGTCTACCTCGTCGAACTCCCCGGGCTCGGGGACGGCTCCACCGAAGAATTTGTGCAGGAATGTGAGGGTTCTGTGGATGAAGTTTCCGAGGGTGTCGTTTAGGTCCGAGTTCACCTTCTCCATGAACAGCCGCCAAGTGAAGCTCACGTCGTGCCTTTCGGGGCGTATTGAGGTGATGACGTAACGCCAATAATCAGCTGGGAAGAGCTTGAGGGCTTCGTCAATCCATATCCCAATCCTCCTGCTCTTGGAGTACTTCTTCCCCTCGTGTAGTAGGAATTCGTTGGAGATGACGTTCCATGGTAGGTTGTAGCCTTCGCGGGTTCCTAGGAGTAGGGCTGGGAGGAGTATCGTGTGGAAGGGTATGTTATCCTTGCCGATGAAGTAGAGGGTTCTAGAATCCTTATTGAACCAGAAGTCCCTCCACGCATCCTCGCGCCCCTGTCTACGGAAGTACTCTATTGTGGCTGAGACGTAGCCGAGGACGGCTTCAAACCAGCAGTAGATGGTCTTCCCCTCCGCCCCCGGGAATGGGGCGGGTATCCCCCACTTGTTATCCCTCGTGATGGACCGTGGCTTCAAGCCCTCCTCAAGCATGTTCAGGCTGAACCTCCTCACCGCCTCCGAGAACCGCTCATTAGACGCGATGTAATCGCGAATCTCGTCGGTGAACTTTGAGAGGTCAAAGAACCAGTGCTTCGTCCTTCGAATCTCCGGGGTGGAGCCGCAGATGGCGCATCGGGCGTCTACCAAGTCCACGGGCTCTAGGAGCCTCCCGCATTTTTCGCACTGGTCTCCCCTCGCCCCCTCATACCCGCAGTAGGGGCAAACCCCCTCCACGAAGCGGTCCGGCAGGAATCGCTGGCACTTACTGCAGTATGGGAGTTCCTCCTCGCGCGTGAATATGTAGCCGTTTTCGTAGAGCTTCATGTAGAAATCTTGGATGAACTTCACGTGGGTTGGGTGCTCCGTCCTTATGTAACAGTCGAAGGAGAAGCCCCACCGCTTGAATAAATCCACCACAATCTCGTGGTTCCTGTCGGTCAGCTCCTTCGGCGGGATCCCCCTCCTAACCGCCTCCACCTCTACCGGAGTTCCATGCTCGTCGGAGCCGCTGACGAAAACCACATCGTGCCCCCTAAGCCGAAGATAACGAGCCACCACATCAGCGGATAATATGCAAACGATGGTCCCCAGATGGGGCACATAGTTTATGTAGGGCCAGGCCGAACTAACCACGTACCTGGCTAGCGCTCAACACCTCCATTACTAGCCCTTCTTTACGCCCGTACTTAAGTTTTTAAGTTTCCGTAATCTTTGGGATGGAAAGCTTATTCCGCAACCTCCCGTTTACTTATGTTGGTTGGTGGACTGGTTGGAGGAGTACGTGCGCCTGCTGGATAGGGCCTACTCACAACTTCCACGCGGGGTTCCCACTAGAAGCGGGAGGTTCGAGGTTCCCAGGCCCATAGTTACCATAGCGGGAGCTAGAACGGTCGTCCAGAATTTTAAGGCGATCTGCGACGCGATGAACAGGAACCCAGAGCTCGTGCTGAAGTTCCTCAGCAAGGAGCTGGGAACCGCCGCCCTCTTCGACGGCAGAAGAGCGGTGTTTCAGGGGAAGTTCTTCGAGGACACCATCGAGAATCTCATTAAAACGTTCATTAAGGAGTATGTGATATGCCCGGTGTGCAAGCGCCCAGATACGCACCTAGTCAAGGAGAAGAGGTTCCTCTTCCTAGACTGCGACGCCTGTGGGGCGCGTTCCTCCTTAAGGCCCATCTGAAGTGGATGAAATGAGCGGAGAGGTCTACGTGAACGTGAGGGGAAGCGGTCAATACACGTTCGTCACGGTCTGCGATGTAGAGATTCTTGGAAGGACGCTGAGGGAGGGGAGATTCGTGCTGGAAATACGGGAGGAATTCTATGGAGGGCGTAGAATGAGCGTGGAGGACGCCATGAAAATCGTGAAGCAGTATCACATGGCCAATCTCATCGGGGAGAGGGCGGTCGGAAGAGCTGTTGAGGAGGGGCTGGTGCACAAGGACGCCATCCTTAGAGTGGAGGGGGTTCCCCACGCCATGATAATAAAAACGCAGTTTTAGCCGCCTGAATAGACGCATATTTATGCCTCCACTCAGTAATAATATTAGAAAGCTGAGGTGAGGGGGAGTGGGGAAGAGGAAGGTCATCAGCGAAGAGGAATTAAAGGACATGGTGCTACCAGCTGGAACCGACGTCCTAGGCGTGGTGGTGAAGCTCCTAGGCTACGACAGGGTGCTGGTGAAGTGCCAAGACGGCTACGAGAGGGTCTGCCGGATACGCGGCAAGATGAAGCGGCGGGTCTGGATTAGGGTGGGGGATGTGGTGCTCGTCTCCCCATGGGACTTCCAGCGGGAGACCAGAGGCGACGTAATCTGGAGGTACACGAGGAATCAGGCGGACTGGCTTCGGAAGGAGGGCTACCTCACCATCTAAGCGCGCCCTTTGGGTGGCTAATGGATGCCTTCTAAGGTTGAGGAGAAGCTCAGACGGCGGGAGATGCTCTACGACATAGAGCAGAGGATGAAGCGGAAGCGCAGCGAGGAATACGAGGTTCTCGAGGAGGTCTTCGACCGCTCCACCCTCATGACCATATATGACCTCATGAACGCGGGGGTCATAGACATCATCTTTGGGGTGGTGAAGGCTGGGAAGGAGTCGCGCATATACTGGGGGCGTGACTCCAGCGGTCAGGACATAGCCATCAAAATCTACCTGACGGTCTCCTCGGAGTTCAGGAAGGGTATGCTCCCCTACATAGACGGTGACCCCCGCTTCACCCGCATCAGGCGTGGGACGCGCTCCCTCGTCTACGCATGGGCCCAGAAGGAGTTCAAGAACCTGAAAAGGGCCAGCGAAGCTGGGGTGCGCGTCCCAAAGCCGATTGCCGTTAGTAAGAACGTTTTGGTGATGGAGTTTATAGGAGATGAGGGCGTGCCAGCCCCCCTCCTAAAGCACGTCCAACTGGAAAACCCGGAGGAGACGCTGGAGACCCTACTGGGGTATGTTCGCAGACTCTATAGGGATGCGGAGCTGGTTCACGGGGACCTCAGCGAGTATAACGTGATGGTCTGGGATGGAGAGTTAGTTCTCATAGACCTTTCTCAGGCGGTTCTCTTGGAGCACCCGATGGCGGATGAGTTGCTTCGCAGAGATATTAAAAATGTCCTCCGATACTTTAAGCGGTTGGGAGTTGATGTCCCCACGCTGAAGGAGGTTTATGAGTGGGTTGTCGGCGTCCGGGCCTAGCATGCACTTGAAAATCCCCCGTGAGCGTGTAGGAGTCCTCATAGGCGTAGACGGGGAGGTGAAAAGGGCGATAGAGCGTAAGCTCCATGTGAAGCTACGTATAGACGGGGACTCGGGAGACGTTGAAATAGTCCTGAAGTCCACCGACGACCCCTCCCTCATATTCAAGGCTAGGGATGTGGTTCTTGCGATTGGGAGGGGGTTCTCCCCGCAGCGCGCCTTCAGGCTGATGGAAGAGGAGGACGCCGTGCTGAGGGTCATAGACCTAAGGGACATATTCGGGAGGTCGCAGTCCAACATAGTTCGGGTGAAGGGGCGCGTCATAGGTCGGGATGGCAAGACGAGGCGCCTCATAGAGGAGGTGACGGGGGCGTACGTCTCCGTCTACGGGCATACAATCAGCATCATCGGGGATATTGAGCAAGCCCAACTAGCCGAGGAGGCGGTGAGGATGCTCATTAAGGGAGCCATGCACAGCACGGTCTACAGGCACCTATTCAGGAGAAAACGGCAACTAAAACGGGAGGAACGCCTAAAACTATGGGAGCCCATGTAAATCGCCTTAAACCCACCAAATGCCCCTTTGGCGTTGAATGCAAACCATCATTCCACACGAAGGTTTTTGAATGTATTAAGGACTTAGATTTTAAATGTCACCTCCACGGCTAATACCGTGGTTGAGCGCAGGCTGGAGGTTGGAGGGTGTCGGAGGTATTTGAGGAGATCAGCCCCGCCGACTTCTTCTACAGGAACCGAGAGATAGCTGGATTCAGCAACCCATCCAGAGCCGTCTACTCCGCCATCCGGGAGCTAGTAGAGAACAGCCTAGACGCCGCCGGCCTAATCGGGGTGCCGCCGGACGTGTATGTGCGCCTTTCTAAGGTTGACGGCGGCGAGGTAAACGTCTACTGCCTCAGGGTTGAGGATAATGGGTGCGGGGTGCCTCCGGAGCACGTGCCAGCCGCCTTCGGCCAGGTGCTGTTCGGCTCCAAGTACCGCCTGAGGCAGACCAGGGGGATGTTCGGCCTGGGCGGGGCTATGGCATTACTCTACGGCCAGATTACAACCCACAAGCCCGTCTACGTGGCTTCCAGTACGGGTAAGGAAGATATACACGAGTACCGCCTCATGATAGACATACAGAGGAACAAGCCCATCATACTGGAGCACCGGGTTGCGGAGAACGGGGATGGGTGGAGGGGCACCATCGTCGAGTTCTACCTAGAGGGGGACTACCCGCGGGCCATGCCGAAGGTGTTGGAGTACCTAAAGCAGACGGCGGTTGTGAACCCATACGCCAACATAACCTTCGTAGACCCACGCGGACGCCTATACATGTTCCTAAGGGCTACAACAAAGATGCCTCCACCCCCAAAGGAGACGAAACCCCACCCATGGGGCGTGGACGTGGAGCTACTGAGGAGGATAATACGCATAACAAACTGCAAGAACATGGTAAGCTTCATGAAAACGCACTTCCACCGAGTGGGAGACGTCACAGCCAAAAACTTCCTAAAATTCGCCGGAATAGACCCAAACCTAAACCCAAAGGACCTAACCCCGGAGGAGGTCGTGAAGCTAGTTAGGGCCATGAAGAAGTTTGATAAGTTCATGGCGCCAGACGCCTCCTGTCTTTCCCCACTCGGCGAGGAACTCCTACGCGCCGGGGTAATCAAGGAACTCCACCCCGAGTTCGTGGCTGTCTGCCAGCGTAGGCCATCCGCGTACTCGGGCCACCCATTCATAGTGGAGGTTGCCATCGCCTATGGGGGCGAGGTCCCGCGAACAGGGGAAATCACGCTGTATAGGTTCGCGAATAAGATTCCGCTGTTGTACGATGAGGCCAGCGACGTGTCGTGGAGGGTGATCAAATCCATAAACTGGAGGAACTACCTCGTTACACCGGACATGCCGGTCCTCATAGTTACGCACATATGCTCCACGAAGGTCCCCTACAAGACCGTTGGGAAGGAGTTCATCGCGGACATACCGGAGGTCCACCGCGAAATCCTCTTCGCCATTAGGGAGGTAGCCCGGAAGCTCCGAGCCTACCTCTCAAAGAGGGAGAAAGCCCTGAAAGAGAAGAAGAGGCTCGGGGTGTTCTCCAAGTACCTCCCGAAGATTGCGGAGTTCTCAGCTAGGGTTGTGGGGAAGGAGCCCCCGGATGTGGAGAAGCTCCTAAGGAAGGTGAGCCGATTTGAAGGAGTTGGGAAGTCTACCCGAAAGTAAGAGGGAAGTCCTATCCAAGATAGAGGAGTTTGAGGCACGAATATACCAACAGCTGAGGAAGGGCGAGTTCCCTTGGATTGAGATGCCGAGCCGCTCAACCGACAACATCGTCTACGACCCTGAACTCCGCCAGTACGTCCTAGGCGAGAGAAGGATTAAGCGCAGCGCCTCAAACGTGAAGCACCTACGCCCATTCACCTTCCTCACGTGGGCCGCCTACTTCGCCTACGAGCTCGTGAAGCGGTGGAAGACCACAACCCTCAGAGACGTCTACTACTCGGCGCAGGCTTACGGGCTCTCGTTTAGAGACCAGCAGGAATCCAACAACATCATCGTGGACTTGGAGACCGTCCTAGGCGTCCCAAGGGAGGACTTCAACGTCTACCCAGAGGAGAGGAGCGCCGTCTACGGAGACCTCACCGTGGAGTACACGGTTCCGGGCTACGAGGGCAGGAGGTTAAACCTAACCTCCCACCCAGACGGGATGATGATTGGACCTGCACTGACGAACGCTAAGTTCATTGAGACCACCGCCGACAAGGTCATCGCTATTGAGAAGGGCGGCCTGTTCACCCGGTTCATAGAGGAGAAGGTGCACGAGAGGTTCAACGCCATACTAATCCACACGGCCGGGCAGGCTCCACGGGCCACTAGGAGGTTCATTAGGAGATTGCACGACGAGCTCGGCCTACCCGTCTACATACTCAGCGACGGGGACCCGTGGGGCATGCACATCGCCATGGTCATCATATCGGGCTCGGCTGAGGCAGCCCATATTACGGGCTTGAACACCCCAGACGCGAAGTGGATCGGCGTTTGGGGGAGCGACATCGTGGAGTATAAGCTACCAAGCGACCCCCTAACGGAGAGGGACATAAAGAGGCTACGCGAGTTAAAAGTAGACCCAAGGTATAAGGGGAAGCTCTGGCAGAGGGAGATTAAGGTCTTCATGGATATCAAGCGCAAGTCGGAGCTGGAGGCGTTCAGCCGATACGGGCTAACTTATATCGTTGACGAGTACCTCCCAACAAAGCTTGAGGAGGCTGGTTAGTGTGGCGAGTAAGAGGGGTGGGTTGTCCCTCGCGGAGAAGATCACGGGCTTAGTTGCACTCGCCCTAGGCGTCGTGTTGAGCTACTACTCCTACAACAGCATGGAGGCGCTAACCCCATACTGGGGCATATTCATGGGTGTAGGCGTCATCATGGCTGTCATAGGCATACTGCTGATACTCGCCAAACCCGAGTAGCGAACCGCACGGCTGGTGGGTGTGATTGAGATGGAAAATTGCGTCAGCTATCCTCGCAATCGCCGTCCTACTCCTTGGAATAGGCGTCTACGTTTATACGCCCAGCCCGGCGCCGGAGACCCCAGAAGAGAATCTTATGGAGGTGGGAATAGTGAAACAGGCAAGGTTAACCATCCTCTATGACAACAGCCTCTATAATATGGAGCTAAGAGCCGCTTGGGGCTTCTCCTGCCTCATCGAACTCGAGGATAAAACCATCCTATTTGATACGGGAGGGGACGCTGGAATACTCCTGAGCAACATGGAGAAACTGAACGTAGACATAGACGAAATCTCGATAATAGTGTTGTCGCACATCCATGGAGACCACGTTGGCGGGCTGATAGGCCTCCTAAATAGCATGAAGAACGCCGAGGGCGTAACCGTCTACGTTCCATCCAGCTTCCCCGAAAGCTTCAAATCCGAGATAAGGAGGTGCGGCGCCAACGTAGTGGACGTGAAGGACGCCACGGTAATAACGGAGGGGGTGGCCACGACGGGAGAGATGGGAACTGGAATCCGCGAGCAAGCACTCATAGTAAGCACGGAAAGGGGCGTCACCGTCATCACGGGGTGCGCCCACCCGGGAGTCGTAGACATGGTGCGCAGGGCGAAGGAGCTAACGAACCGCCCAATACACCTAGTCATAGGCGGGTTCCACCTAATAGGGATGAGCCCCACGAAAATACGGGAAATCGCGAACCAACTGAAGGAGTTAGGCGTGGAATGCGTATCCCCATGCCACTGCAGCGGAGAGAAGGCGAAAATCGTGTTCAGAGAAGAATTTGGAAGCGGATACATAGAGGGAGGAGCTGGAGCCATCATAGAAATTTGACCCCATCTACGCAGGCCTCCTCACAGAATTAATGGGGTTGAAATCATCCTAACCGCGATAACCATAAACGTGAAGCTAAGAAACTTCTTTAATACATCTTCTCTGCACCTCTTAGAAAAGTAGGGTCCTAACTTCGCGCCGAGGGTGCCACCGACGACGAGCGGAGCGGCGTATTTTGGTGCGATGTTTCCTAAGGTTATGTGCGAGATGGCTGCAGCGCAGTTTGTAATCATCATGCCGAAGATGGAGGTTGCAGACGCCACGGTAATTGGCATGTTCAACGCGAGCAGCATCACCGACTCGTCTATAGTGCCGCCTCCAGCCCCGAGCAAGCCAGCCACAAACCCGCTACTAAAACTCGTAACTAAAACTAAGCAGACAACCCTACCCGTTAATTCAGACGCCTCATAAACAGCGTTAGCTTTAGCTGGGGCGCCTGATTTCTTTAATATGCGAATGGAAATAACTATCAAAAGAAACCCGAATATCACAGCGAGAAACCTTGAATCAATAAATGTAGTCATGTACGCGCCGAGAATAACTCCCGGTATGTCCAGAACATCCAGCAGTAGCCCAATCTTATAATTAATTCTCCCCTCCCTAGCGTATGCTATTGTAGCGGTTATCGTCGTGAAGGTCATGGTCAGCACGCTTACGCCTATGGCTTTCTGCATCGGAAGACCGAAAACCAGAACGAGCAACGGAACATAGAATACCCCACCACCCAAACCAACCATCGACGAAACCGTGCCGATGAGCAAACCAAGCGGCAATAGTAACAGCTCCTTCAATAGGGCGCACCCCCTCTTTATCCGCTTCCCACCCAACTTACTACATAAAACCCGCAGTTAAATAGATACTATTCTCACGCGTTGCCAAAGCCATGTTAGGAATCCAAAACAAGCATACTCACGGATATAGAAAGAACGAGCGCTGAAGTTTGTAGTCATTTATATACTCTCTTTCTATGAGCCACGCTTAGTAGAATAACTCGCCTTCGCCTTTCATCTAGCATGAAGATAATTCTATAATCACCCACTCTCATGCTAAATAATCCTTTTAGTTTTCCATGTAGCTTTTTATACACATGCGGATTCTCCTTAAGCTTATCTATCTTTTCTGCAATTCTTGCCTTAATTTCCTTTGTCAGTTTTGAGAACTCTTTGTCGAATCTTGGGGTGAGTTCCACTCTATATTTCGTCCTTCTCTTTGAGTTCTTTGACATAAGAATCCCAGTCCTTAGTTTCGCCCCTTCTGACCTGCTCTAACGATTCCTTTATCGCGTCTAACTCCTCTTCACTGCCTAACACATCTATAGTCTCCATTAACTCCTCTATTAGAAGTCTAAGCCTAGGTATCTCCTCAACTAGTAACTTAAGATTCCTCCTATCCTCCTCAGTAAACACAACCCTCACTTTATCCACCCATCGCATGGAAATAGCCTAGGCGGGCTTTATGAACTTTACCCGTCTACGTATAATTGCTTCTATTCCAGTCTTTCTCCTTTGCCAATTTTGCCTCCTCTTCCCCAACGACCTTACTAATCCTGAACCATACACTTTACAGCTTTACTAAATTAGGATTTGGCGCCGGGGAGGGGATTTGAACCCCTGAGGCCCGTCTGGGCCACCGGATACCCCGTTTTTGATCTCGAGTCCGGCGCATTTCCGCTCTGCCACCCCGGCGCCCATGGTTAGTTTAAGGTGGGTGGGTTTTTAGGGGTTTCTTTTCTGTGGTTGTGTGGAGAACGTTCTTATGTTTGTTTTTGTTGTTGGGTTTCAGAGGGGCGGGTGTGGTGGGGGCTCCCGTTGTCGGCTTAGATTTGTCAGGCTCCAGCTCCAGGCCAACTGGCTGGGCGCTCCTCAGGGGTTTGTGGGTGGAGGCTCGCCACCTCTACGGGGACGACGAAATCTTAGGCTATACATCAGCCTGTAAACCCGCCCTCGTCGCCATAGATGCACCCCTCAACCTACCCGAGGGGGGCGCCATGAGGGAGGCTGACCGCCTCATGCACCGCCTGGGATACCCAGTTCTGCCTCCCGGGTTTCCGGGCATGAGGGAGCTAACCACGAGGGCTACGAAGCTAGCGGGGGAGCTTCAACGCAGGGGTCTCCGGGTGATCGAGGTTCATCCTGCATCAACTAGGAAGGCGTTGAATATGCCCGTTAAGGACTGGGCGGAAATCCAGCGTGTCTACCTCTCCATGGGATTGAGGGGGGATGTGGAGTCTAGGAGGCTCTCTAGGCACGAGTTGGACGCGGTGGCAGCCGCCCTCACAGCCCGTCTACACACCCTCGGCTTAACGAGGCTCGTTGGGCGTGGGGATGCGTGCATAGTGCTCCCGGTGGAGCGTGATTGGAGGTGGCTCGTGGGGAGGATAGGCTGAGGACCTCCGTCCTCAGGGCCCTGGAGGCGGGCTACCAATTAAGCCCGGGCGCCCTCCAAACCCTCAAAGAGCTACCGGAGGACGTAGACCCTGTGGAGGTGGTGGAGAAGGCCCTGGAGATGGCGCAGGCACGCCCGGAGCTCCTACTCATAGACGAGGAGTTGGTGAGGGATGCGTTAAAGCCACCCCCACCACCCGAGGAGAGCGTCGGGGCAACCTACAGGCCCCAAGCGGCGGACATAGAGGAGGACGTGGAGATTCTAATGGACCCCACTGGTGCACTGGATGCGGATGGGTCCGTAGACGGGTATCTGAGGTACTTCAGGGATAGGTTTCAGCGCCTTGAGAGGATTTTGAGGCGTAGAATGGACGTTAGGGACGCAAACACCATACGGGCCGCCCTAAAAGCCCCAAACGGCTCAAGGGTGAAGATTGTCGGCATGGTTACCGAGAAGAGGGGTCGGGGTGGGAGGGTCTTCATCACCCTAGAGGATTTGGAG
>CAZKUI010000010.1:0-22495 GCA_964555905.1 uncultured Candidatus Bathyarchaeia archaeon
TAGATTAACTCTATGGATATGTGGACTTCCTCCGGAACCCTTATCCTCATGATTCTCCTCATGACCCGCTCCTCCGCGTCTATGTCTATGAGCCGTTTGTGTATTCTCAGCTCCCACTTATCCCATGTTTGTGTTCCCTCCCCGCATGGGCTCTTCCTAACAGGGACTACGAGCCTCTTCGTTGGGAGTGGTATGGGGCCAACCATCTTCACGCCCGTCCTCTCCGCGATTGCCTTAAGTTGCTCGCATACCTCCTCAAGCTTCTTGTAGTCCGTGCTCGTGAGTTTTATCCTCGCCATCCTCGCCATTTCCTACCCCCACAGGGCATTTCTATTCGAGTTTCAACGACTTTAAATACTTTCTGCTGGGTTCGCGGTTCTGTGGACGCTGCCAGCCTCGGCTCCCCTTCCACGGATGTGTAGAATTTATGGAGTTAGGCGTTTCTTGATGGTGTCCTCAAATGTCTAGGAGGAATTTAGTTACTATTTTTCCGGGTTCTTTGTGGATTTCCATGAGGTGGTACGTTACCGCTTTTACGCCCGTTCTTTGTGGGTGTTTTTCTGGGTTGAAGGGCTCGCCCCATATTTTTGCCCTCAGTCTGTATCCCCCGTCTACCTTCTCTATGCCTTCCACCTTGAACCTTGAGTATAGGTTTCCGGTCTCCTCGAACTTCACGAGGAGCTTTTCGAGCCAGTCGTAGAGGAGTTCCTTCTCGTCGAGTCCTTGGGCCTCCACCACGTCCTCAACTTTTGCGTCGACGGTTGCGGTGTCCGTCATCACCTCGAAGAGGGCGAGGGCTGCGTTCTCGAATGCCTCCTCTAGGGTTGAGCCGTATGAGGCGATGTAGACATCGGCCACGTGCTCAAGAAACTCAAACTTCTTATCCTGCGTCATATCCGTCACCCGTTCAGCAAAACTCTATTGTAGGGTCTACCTTAATTCCGTTACGAGGGGGTTGCATGGAGCACTGGGAGGTAATCATCGTCGGGGCTGGGCCAGCTGGGCTGACAGCAGGTATATACACCGCTAGGAGCGGCCTGAAAACCCTAATTCTCGAGGAGAAGGTTCCCGGGGGCCTAGTTGCAGAGGCACCCATAATAGAGAACTACCCCGGGTTCCCGGAGGGCATTAGGGGGCCTGACTTGGTGGACAGGATGGTTAGGCAGGCTGGGGCGGCTGGGGTGGAGATAAGGAGCTGGGAGGGAGCCACGAGGATGGAGCTGTCCGGGGAGGAGAAGGTGGTGGAGACGAAGAAGGGCGCCTACTCGGCGAACGCGGTGATACTCGCCATGGGCGCCTCCCACAAGAAGCTCGGGGTTCCCGGAGAGGAGGAATTCGCTGGGCGTGGGGTGAGCTACTGCGCCCTCTGCGACGGCCCCCTCTTCAAGGGTAAGAGGGTCTTGGTGGTTGGTGGGGGGAACTCGGCGGTTGCATCCGCCCAGTACCTAGCTGGCATCGGGGTGGAGACGAAGTTGGCGCACAGGAGAAGCCGATTAAGGGCTGGGGAGAGGGCTGAAAGGGAGCTTGTGGAGAGGGGTGTAGAGATTTTATGGAACACGGAGCTGAGGGAAATCCGGGGGGAGAGCCTAGTGGAGAGCGTGAAGCTCTACAACAACTCAACGGGCGAAGAGTGGGAGATGAACGTGGACGGCGTGTTCATACAGGTTGGGGAGAAGCCCAACAGCGAGGTTGCGGCGGATGCGGGGGTGGAGGTGGACGAGGACGGATACATAAAGGTGGACAGACGCCAGAGGACGAACATTAGGGGCGTCTACGCCTGCGGGGACATCACAAACAACCCAGTAAAGCAAATAGGGACGGCCGTGGGCCAGGCCATCGTAGCCGCAACGGAGGCGTACGGATACATACGCAGACCATACTACTACAGGGAGTAAACCCTAAACGGGGAGATTTTCGCTTAAACCCTAAATCGTCCCTTAGCGTAGCGTTAGAGGGGTAGGGGGTTGCGTGTAAGCAGGGAAGTTATAGAACGCATGAAGGTCCCGCCGTGTAAGGCGGCCTGCCCAGCGGGCGTAGACGCCAGGGACTATATCAACCTAATTAGGGAGGGGAAGTTCCTAGAGGCTCTAAAAGTTGAATTGAGGGAAAACCCGCTCCCAGCGGTCTGCGGGCGCATCTGCCCGAGGCCCTGCGAGGTTTACTGCACCCGGGGGCGGGAGGACGAGCCGGTGGCAATCAGGGCTCTAAAGCGGTTCTTGGCTGACTGGGCGTTGGAGCACGGCGTGGTGGGCGTAGACGGGGCTAACACCGTCTACGAGGAGGAGGTGGCGGTGATCGGCTCCGGGCCCGCTGGATTAACCGCCGCGTACATGCTAGCTGGGAGGGGCTACCCGGTCACCGTATTTGAGGCGCTCCCGGAGCCCGGGGGCCTCCTCCGCTACGGAGTTCCGGAGTATAGGTTGCCGAGGAGGGCTTTAAAGGCGGATGTGGAGAGGATTACCGCCCTAGGCGTTGAGATTAAAACCGGGGAGAAGCTTGGGGAGGACTTTACCATAGAGGAGCTTTTCCAAAGCGGGTATAAGGCGGTTTTCATCGCCACTGGAGCCCACACCCCCTCAAGGCTTAGGGTGGAGGGTGAGGACCTCCCGGGGGTCATCCCCGCCCTTGAGTTCCTTAAGAGGGTGAACATGGGCGAAGCTGTGGAGGTTGGGGATAGGGTTGCGGTGGTTGGGGGTGGGAACGTGGCTATCGACGCCGCCAGAACCGCGATCCGCCTCGGCTCCCGGGAAGTCCACATATTATACCGGAGGAGCCGTGCTGAGATGCCGGCCTCGCCCCTAGAGGTTCGGCGTGCGGAGGAGGAGGGGGTGAAGATTAGCCTCCTCGTCACCCCAACGGGCTTCATCGGGGATGGGAGGCTCAAGGCGGTTAGGCTCATTAGGATGAGGCTCGGGGAGCCGGATGAAAGCGGTAGACGTAGACCCATACCAATACCGGGCTCGGAGTTCACCATGGAGTTCGACACGGTAATAGAAGCCATAGGGCAGAAGCCTGACACCACATGCCTACCCGAAGAGTTGAAGCTCACGAAGTGGGGAACCATAGAGGTAGACCCCACCACGCTTGAAACAAGCATACCCGGAGTGTTCGCTGGAGGGGACGTGGTCACGGGGCCAGCCACGGTTATTGAGGCGATAGCCGCTGGGAAGAGGGCGGCGGAATCCATCCACAGGTACCTGAGGGGGCGGGACCTGAGGGCTGGCAGGAAGCCTCCTAGGAGGGTTAGGGCGCGCTTCACACCTCCGAGGGAGTGGAGGGTGAGGGTTCCCGTGAGGACCCTCAGCCCGGAGGAGAGGGTCGGGGGGTTTGAGGAGGTGGAGCTTGGGTACACGGTGGAGGACGCCCTAAAGGAGGCTGGGAGGTGCCTAAGGTGTGGAGTGAAGAGGACGTGACAACGTGTAGTGTAGGCTGGAAAGCGTTAATTGGAGGAGAACCCCGCCTATAACCTATTAAAACCCGCTTTTTTCGTGGGGTAGTGCATCAGCCTGTGAGGATATGAAAACCTTTAAGTTGGAAAAGGTAAGCTTGATATTAGTAAACCCCAATTGGTGGTGTGTGGGCGTGAAAAAGCTTACGGTAGAGGAGCTTCTCAAAAAGGCTGAAAAGCCGGCAAAGCTAGCCATGGCCTACCACCCATTCTATAGTGGAAAGGTTCAGGTGATGGCGAAATGCGCAATCAGGGACTTCTACGACTTCGCCATATGGTATACACCCGGGGTTGCAGCCCCATGCAGGAAGATTAAGGAGAACCCTGAACTCTCATTGGAGTACACGAACAGGTGGAATTACGTGGCGGTTGTGAGCGACGGGACGAGGGTTCTCGGTTTAGGGGATATAGGGCCGGAGGCAGCCCTCCCCGTCATGGAGGGCAAGGCGCTGCTGTTTAAGTACCTTGGGGGCGTAGACGCCTTCCCACTGTGCATCTCCACTAAGGATAAGGATGAGATGATCACGTTCCTCAAGTGGATTGAGCCGACGTTCGGGGGGATAAACCTAGAGGACATAGAGAAGCCGAAATGCTTCTACGTCTTGGAGAAGGCTAGGGAGGAGCTGAACATACCTGTCTGGCATGACGACCAGCAGGGAACCGCCACCGTCGTTCTGGCGGGTCTCATTAACGCCCTTAAGCTCGTTGGGAAGAAGATGGATGAGGTCCTCATCTCGGTTATAGGGGTTGGGTCGGCTAACACCAGAACCGCGCTCGTACTCATGCGGGCTGGTGTGAAGCCTGAGAACCTCATCATGGTAGACAGTAAAGGCATACTACACCCAGATAGGAAGGACTTGGAGGCGAGGAAGGAGGAGAACCCGTGGAAGTGGGACTTCTGCCTCAAAACCAACGGAGAGGGGAGGGTGGGAGGCATACCAGAGGCCATGAAGGGAACCGACGTGTGCATCGCCATGTCGAGGCCCGGGCCTGGGGTCATAAAGCCCGAGTGGGTTAGTAGCATGGCGGATGACGCCATCGTCTTCGCCTGTGCCAATCCGATACCGGAGATTTGGCCCTGGGAGGCGAAGGAGGCTGGGGCTCGCATAGTCGCCACGGGCCGCTCCGACTTCCCGAACCAGATAAATAACTCCCTAGGCTTCCCCGCGATATTCCGTGGGGTCTTGGATGTGAGGGCGACGACCGTTACTGATGATATGTGCATCGCCGCGGCTAAGGCGTTGGCGGAGTACGCCGAGGAGAAGGGTCTACGGGAGGATTACATAGTCCCCCTCATGAGCGAGTGGGAGGTCTACCCGCGTGAGGCGGTGGCGTGCGCCCTCCAGTCCATCAAGGAGGGCGTGGCCAGAATTAAGCCGAGCAGGGATGAACTCTGGGAGAGGGCGGTCTCCATCATAAAGAACGCGAGGGAGTCGGTGCACCTCCTCATGAAGGAAGGGTTAATTCCACCTCCCCCACCCGAGGAGGAAGTCCTGAAGAAGGCTGGGGGTTAGGGGCTAAACTTGCGGATGAATTCCTCCGCCTTCTCCACCGTACGTTGCTTCATGTCGCTGGGTAAGACAACGCTTGCGGCGTAGGCGTGTCCGTCAGCGGCTATCCCGAACCCGCTCGTGGATTCCTCCAGCAGCTTCACGGCTGTGGGCATCCTCCCCCCGTCTACGAACTTAGAGAGGGTTTTGGGCGTTCTGACGGACGCCTTTGCGTAGTCTCCCCTCAGTTCTCCGTACCCCGGTATGCGGGGTTCTAGGTGCATGAATCCCAGTAGGTATTTTCTTGGGTTTATGATGCGTTGGTACGTGAGGTAGGAGCAGAAGGTTCCTATCGTCTTCGCCCCCATACCCCTGTAGGCGTCCCCTGCATCGAACCACTGTATGTGCTCCGTCTCGTTCAGCCCGCCTCTCCTAAGCCTCTCCAGTAGCGCCTTGTTAGCCTCCTTGCGTTTCGCCTCAAGTTTCTCGGTGAACTCCCTAATTTCGTCTGTTAACCCGTCTACTGCGGCTTTAACACCCATCTCCGGACCTCCTTGGTAGTAGCCTACGGCCCCTAGGATTTGGAGCTTTGAGAAGAGCTCCTTGACCGTGGTTCCCAGCTTCCTTATTCTTAGGCTCTTTCCCTTCACCTGAATTACCTCGTTTCTTTCCGCCTCCTCCAAGACCAGCTTGTTTAGGCTTCGGGGTTCTCCGGGGATTTCTCTGCTTCCCACGAGGGCGAGGTATGATAGGTCTACGTTTTCCTCATTTATTGTTCTAGCGAAGAGGTAGTTGCAGGTTGCCCCTGAGAAGTCGGTTTCTCCCCTGAAGCCGTAGTGCTCTAGGTTTAGGTCGTAGACCTTTGGGTCTGTTGCTGGTTTTGGGTCGTGGTGGTCTAGTATGACGACGAGGTTTCTCCCCTCGTTGCATTTGGAGATTTCTGGGGCGTGCGGGGAGCCTATGTCGCAGTAGAATATGACTTTACCCTCCTCGGCGTGTATGGTCTCCACGACTTCTGGGAAGAGCTTTTCTAGGCATAGGGTTTTCGTTTGGTATCCCTCCCTTTCTAGGGCTGTTTTTGCGATGGCGGCTGATGCTAGCCCGTCTGCGTCGTCGTGGTGTATAATGAGTATTTCGCTTACGTTTGCGGCGTTTATTTCTTCCATTACTTTTTTGGCTTTTTCTCTGAAAGGTTCTGGTAGCAACTGTTACACCAACTTCGTCTATTGGTTGTTTTCCTTTTACCCTTTACGGGCGCCTTAGATGCTTTCCGTGATGAGTTTTAGTATGTCCGAGCGGGTTACTATGCCGATGATTTTCCCCTCCCTTGCGACGAGGACCCCCGGGTTTTCCTCTAGGAGTAGGGCTACCGCGTCTACGCTCGTGTTTGGGGGAACCGTGGGTAGCGGAGGCTCCATGATGCTCCTCACTGTTTGGTTTGCGATGTTCGGGTTTAGGTGGCGGACTATGGCTTTCTCGGTGATTGTTCCGACGACCCTCCCGTCTTCTATCACGGGGAGCTGGCTTATTGCATGTTTAACCATGAGTTGGCTTGCATCCTCAACCCTCACGTTCGGGCTAACCCAGATTACGTCTCTTGTCATGACGCGCTGGCATGGTATTCCCCTCCCCTCCGTCAGGACTCGGAGTATGCGGTTCACCGTAGACAGCCTAGGGTCTACCTTACCCCCCTCAATCTTCGCGATGTGAGCCTGAGAAACGCCAGCCAGCTTCGCGAGCTCCTGCTGGGTGAGGCCCGCCTCAACCCGAAGCCTCCTAATCATATCCCCCGTGATAACCATAATAACCCACAGCTATAACATAAGCCACGCATATAAAAATTACGAGCTTACATGATTTCTGCTGATATTAGGCGGTTTCCCAGCCCCTGTAGGTGTTGGTACGTTTCATCTGGACATCCAAGCTCCCTTTCAGCCACGCTGAACCCCAAATCATAAAGGGGCTTAAGCGAACATAAGTTGGTTACCTACGCTCACCTTCAGAGCTCAGTAACCCGATCGAATCGGGTTGGGGAAATGGTTAATAGTCTCCGGTTCTTCATTCAACTGCGATTTGTAGGTGTGCGGGGATGGGTAAGCGCATCAGAGTTCAGAGGAGAGGGCGCGGGGGGCCAACGTTCAGGGCCCCAACCCACCGGAGGGTGGCCCCATCCAAATACCCACCCCTAAGAGATGGAGTAAAGGGTGCGATTAAGGGGGTGATAAGGGAGCTCGTCCACGACCCCGGTAGGGGGTGCCCCCTCGCATTCATAGAGCTAGAAACGGGCGAAAAATTCTACATAGCGGCGCCGGAGGGCGTCTACGAAGGGCAAATAATAGAGTATGGGGAGGACGCAACCATCCAAATCGGAAGTATACTCCCGCTAGGGAGCATACCGGAGGGAACGATGATATGCAACGTTGAACTCAGGCCCGGGGACGGCGGGAAGCTAGCCCGCTCCTCAGGCTCTTACGCCATGCTCATATCCCACACACCAAGCGGAGCCATAGTCAGGCTCCCATCGGGAAAAACGAAGGTCCTAAATGAGTTATGCAGGGCGACGATAGGCGTCATTTCAGGAGCCGGAAGAACGGAAAAGCCGTTCCTAAAAGCCGGAAGAAAATACTACCTCATGAGGTCAAGGGGGCGCAAGTACCCAAGAACGAGGGGAGTAGCCATGATAGCCGCAGTCCACCCATTCGGAGGAGGAAGCCACCAACACCCCGGAAAACCAACCACGGTCTCCAGACACGCACCCCCGGGGCGGAAGGTCGGCTTAATCGCCGCTAGGGTGTCCGGGAGCAAAAAGAAGAAGACCGTGAGGAGAAGGAAGTAGACGGGCGCCTCCAAAATTTAAGAGCCACTGGAGAAGAACCCCGCAAATAACCTGTGAAGCTTGTAGACGGTTCCCTCAGGGTCCTTCAACCCCATCGCCTTAGCCAACGAAACATCCAGCCTCAACCTATAATCCTCACCAAGCTGACGCGGCAACGGCGGCAACCGCACCGAAAATAGGGCTTCAACACTCCTACAAACTTCGTCTAGGAGGTCTTCATCCACAGCTCTTAGGTTGATTGTGGGGAGGCGTAGGTAGTCCTCCTCAAGAAACCTCGTCCAAGTTCCAGATATCCGCCTCCCAGCGACCACAAACAACGCCAAAAAGACCGTGCAGTTAAACCAAGCGGCTAATGCCTTGCACAACCTCTCATCCCTTAGGGTTACGATGTGAAAGTTCTTCGTCGCAACCACCGGCCTCTCCGTGTAACAGGCGTAGACGCTCCTACCCCTAAACCGCAAATCCACCTTATCCGGCAGGAACACACGCCCATAGGGCGCCTTCACCCGAACCTGCCTATACACGTGGCTATACCAACGCCCCCCAAACGCCCTAACGGCGGGCTCGGCGACACCAAACCCGACACCCCACCCAATATACCTCCTCAAGCCCCCCGGAAGTTCACCCAGCCCCACCGGCGGCACAACCAGAAGGTAATGACCCGGCTCCACCAAAACCCTATCCTTGTATAGACCCGGCCTCCTCAGGGCCGGCTCAAGAAACTCCCAGCCAATAAGGAGTTCCTCCCTGTCTACGCCCTTTATGAGTGCACCCTCTCTCAGCTCATCGGCTACAGCCCAGTACCTGTTCGGTATGAGGAAGAAATCCGGGCCGTACATCTCCACACCCCGAACCAATGAACCCCTCCCATAAACGCTAACCCAGGGCCCAACGGTGCCCCTTTCAGCAGCCTCTAGGAGGACCTTAGACAGAAACTCCCGAAGTTCGTTCCTCCCAAAAAGAACCAGCCAATTCGCATCCCACATACTCGGGACATCCATCAAGTCTACATAGTTGGTGATGGGGTGCTCCATAGCTTGCTCTTTCTTGAAGAGGATGTCTACGGCTGAAGCGGCATCCTCGATGTCATTTACGGAAATAAACGCGGTTGAATACCGCCCTTCCGGCCTCCCCTTCACGCACACCACCATGAGTTCCTTAAACCCGCTATCCACGGAAAAGGAAACCTCGGAGGGCGCCTCTACCAACCCGAGAACCCTATACCCCTCCCTAAGCAACCTCTTAACGCCCTCCCCGGAAGTTATGTACAAAGTTGAGGCTGGAAGAACCGAAACCAACAGGCCGCCATCACGCAGGATGTAATCCATCAGGAATATCGATACCAGCTGGAGGTTTAGCTGACCGCGAACCACGTAACGACCATAACCAAGCCTCCTAACTAGGCTGGTGAGAAACCTCCTATAATTAGCGTCCAGAATCTCCCACCTAGTGAAGGGCGGGTTCGTCAATATAACGTCAGCCGCCCACCCAGCATCCCTACCTATGGAGGATGCAAGCCTGAAGACATCGCCAACAAAAACCCCGACCTTCCCAACATCTCCATCCAAGAAGTAAAGCAGGGAGGAATAAGCGACGAGCGCAACTAATGGATGCGGCTCAACACCCCAAACGAGGGCAAACTCGCCCGCATTCATAACCTTAAGTGCACTAACGAGCATTAAGCCCGAGCCAAGAAACGGGTCCGAGAGAACTACACCACCCTTACACGCATACTCGTCCATAAAGCGCTCCACAGCCCTAGACGCAATCTCAAGGCCAAGGGGTTTAGTGTAGTAGGCTGCCGTCCTTTTCCTTTCTAGCGGGGAAAGCATTTTTTGAACTCTTTCCTGTAGGTTATGCACGAAACTCTCGTTTACTAGAGATAGCTTCTTTCTTGCACGTTCCTCTAGTAACAACCTTTCTGACGTGTTCAAGTTGGATATGTGGAAGTTTTTTAAGCCCTTGAATGCGTCGCCGTCTAGGTTTCCCACTGCCTTCAGTATTATAGCTAGTGAGGAGGTGAGGGCGTCAAATGCTTCCTTTGGATTCTTCACGTATCTTATTTCAAGCTTGTCTAGGATTTCTTTTGCGTGCATTCCCTTCATTTCATCCACACGACGCCTCTATCCCCCATTTTTTGGCTGGCGATAAAAGCTTTATAACCCTCCCCACCACCTCTCTAATTGACGGTGAATAAAAGTGCCGAAGGAGTTCACGTATAGGGGCTACACGGTGGATGAGCTTCAGAGGCTCTCCATGGACGAGTTCATCCGCCTACTGCCATCTAGGCAGAGGAGGAGCCTAAGGAGGGGACTCACTCGAGAGCAGAGGATACTATTGGAGAAGGTGAGGGAGGCGAAGAGGAGTGGCGGGAAGGCGGTCATCAGGACCCACGTCAGGGACATGATCATCCTCCCGGAGATGGTTGGGGTTACCATACACGTTCATAATGGGAGGGACTTCGTCCCGGTTGAGATTAAGCCGGAGATGGTGGGGCACTACCTTGGGGAGTTCGCCATGACGAACAAGCCTGTGAAGCATGGGGCGCCCGGAGTGGGCGCATCTAGGTCTTCCATGTACATCCCCCTGAAGTAGGCGTCCCTTATCCCCCTTACTCCTTAATCTTGTTTAGGGATTCTAGGCATGCCAGAAGTAGGTATAGCGTGTAGACGGAGGACTGTAACCCCTGAATGTCCTTCGCCCTCCGAACCTCAACCTCCAGCTGGCTGATGCGGTTTATCAAGGTCTCCTCAACCCTCTGCAGTATCTTCGCACGCTCAACCTCTAAGACTAGGCGGCGCTCCTCCGCCGTCATAACCGGCTTGTTACACCCGGGGCACCAGATTTCCCCCCTTATCTCGAAGAGGGGCGAGCCACACTTAGAGCACACCTCAGAGAGCATACGCCCACCCATCTTAAGCCAGTTGGCGGCCCTGCGCTCCGCCTTCATGAAAACACCCCCGACTGGATGATGCGGAGGCCAAGTTAGGGCCTTAGGATGAAGGGGCAATAAACATTTCGCGTTCATAAAAAAGGGACGGGGTGCCTTATTTAGGCTCATCCACCGGCTTGGCTCTTCTTCCTCCTCTGGTACAGGTAGTAGGCTGGGACGAGGATAGCCACGAAGGGGGAGGCGGCTATGGTGAAGGTTATGGTCGCCTGAATCACCGTGAATAAGCCCCATAGCCCCGCCTCTATGGCGTGACCCCAGTCCACCTTCGGCACCTCCACCCACGGCTCGGGCGTGATTTCTGTTAGGTAGACCGTGATCGTGGAGTATTCCACCCTCCTCTCCAAGTATTGAAGCTGCCCCGTGATGCGCTCTATCTCGCCTCTAACCCTCTCCAGTTGCTCCTCCACTTCGAGGATTTCTTTTACCGTGGTGCACATGTCTAGGATTTCGAGTAGGCGTTGTTCCTGTCTTTGTAGGTTGTTTAGGCGTGCCTTCAGGTCTATGTACTGCTCCGTTACGTCCTCAGCGTTCACGTCCTTACTTTCTAGGGTTCCCAGCGCCTCTATCTGCGATATGATTTGGTAGAAGCTCTCTTGGGGGACTCGTATGGTTATGCGTCCATACTTACGCTCGTCTACGTGGGAGATGGATGCATCCGCCACGTATCCCCCCGACGCCTCAGCCATCTGCTTTATCTGGTCCACGGCGGCATCCACGCTCTCAACCCTCAAGCTCAGATGAGCCGTGTAGATTATCTGCCTCCCAACCACCTCCAGCCAAGTTGCAGTCTTCGCCTCTGGAGGCGCTGGCGGTGGAGTTGGAGGGGGAGTACCCTTCCTCCCCGCCTCGTAGACGCTGGGTAGAGGGCGCATGTAGAATGCCTGGCCGAGTATGAAGGCTGAGACCAACATTCCGGCGACGAAGGCCACGACAATTAGGATGACTCCCCTTGAAATCCTAAGTTGAATCGGCAACCTCATCTTGCCATCGCTTAGAACTTGGCGTGGGCCGTTATTAACCTATATTTTAGAACGGATGTTCATATCCACCTAGAACATTTAGAACATATCCTCCGCATCAACTATGGACAGCTCTACTATGCATTAACCAATTTATAGGAACGTAGACCCCCTTATGATTGGGGTTCAGCGTGGCTGAAAGGAAAAGAAGCCGTAAGGAGACCCTTATATTGCTAGACCTCCTTTAACGGGTACTCGGATTTTCGCGCTCGTCGGTTAACAGACCCTGATTTCTCCCCGGGCGAGTTTCATGCAGAAGTCCTGAATCTTGTCCAGTTCCGAGTTCACCACCTCGGCGATTTCCGCTTCTACGTCCTTTAGCGTTGTTCCCGGAGAGAGGATTACTTGGGCGGCTACCACGAGGGGTTGGTCTATCGGCACGCCTATCTGGCTTAGGAGCCACACGTAGACCTCCTCAAGCCCCGAAACCTGTTGGTAGACCCTGTTGGCGATGTGGTGGGTGAGCAGGTTGTATATCTTCCCCACGTGGCTCACCGGGTTCTTCCCAGCAGCCGCCTCGGAGCTCTGCGGCCTGTTTAGGGAGATAACCCCGTTCACCCTGTTTCCCCTACCCACCTGACCTGAGTCCCCGCCGTCGGCGCTGGTTCCTAGGACGGTGAGGTATAACCCGTCTACGCCCCTCCCCCTAGCGTCTAGGGTGTTTACCTCTATCTTCACTTCGTTAAAGTCGTATCTGCCCTGTAAGTAGTTTCGGATTTCCTCCAAGACCTCATCCTTACACCTGAAGTATTGATTCTCGCTTTCTATGTGCCTATCCACGAATGCCATGGCGATGGTTAGGTGGAGGTCGTTATTATGGCGTAACCCCATGATTTTCACGTCCTCACCGGTCTCAGGGTAGCTCTTCTTGAATTCCTCCGAGTTTAGATACCTTTCCAACTCTAGGACCACGCGCTCCGTTCTCGTTAGTGGTGCGTACCCAACCGCGGCTGATGTGTCGTTAGCCCCGAGTACGCCGCTGCTCCTCTTGAATATGTCCGTGAGGGCGGCTGAGCCGGGCTTCAGCTCCACCTGATACCTGACGTGCTCATCCGGGTCTACATACCGCATGTTCCTCCTAAACCAGTCCTTCGCGGCTTCAACGGCGATTCTCGCTACATCTATTTCCTCCCCTCCAGCCATGGTGGTCGCTCTATCTCCGAAGACGAAGAGCATGGGCTTCTTGATTACGCCGCCTCCGAAGCGGACCTCCGATTCTCCCGCGGCTAGTAAGGCTTTATCCGCGTTGTGGTGGAGTATAACGCCGAACCTCTTCATGTACTCCGCTGACAACCTCACCGATATGGCGTCCATCACGGCGTCGCAGATGTAATCCGGATGCCCCAAACCCTTACGCTCCACGATCTCCAGACCCTGACGCTCAAGGGGCTCCTGTTTAAGCTCTTTCACCACCAAGTTCCGCAAACTGTAACACCAACGCATAGAAAACTCCAACCCCTAATATGCCTTTTGATATATGAACAAAAATAAAAAATAACTGTCAGGAATTGAGATGGGCTACGCCGTCTCCGTAAGCTTTAACTTGGCGGTGTGATTTTTAATGTTTGAGGCTTAAAGTTGAGGATTGGATTTATTGTCAATCCTATTGCTGGTATGGGTGGAAGGGTTGGGCTGAAGGGGACGGATGGGGTCTATTTTGAGGCTGTTAGGTTGGGCGCTCGCCCGGTCTCCCCTAAAAGGGCTGTTGAGTTTCTGAGGAAGTTGAGGGAGTTCGGCGTAGACGAGAAGATTCGCATAGTCACCTGTCCGGGTGTGATGGGGGCTGAGGAGGCTGAACGTGCGGGCTTGGATGTGGAGGTTCTTCCCATGGAGATCGGGGATGTGACAACGGCTGAGGACACGAAAAGGGCGGCTCGCATGATGGCTGACATGGGCGTAGACCTCATAGTGTTCGTGGGTGGGGACGGGACGGCAAGGGACATAATGGACGCCATCGGGGACAGAAAGGATGTCCTCGTCTTCGGAGTTCCGTCTGGAGTCAAGATGTATAGCGGGATATTCGCGGTGAACCCGTCAGCGGCGGCTGAGGTTCTATGCGAATTCGTCGCTGGGAGAGCTAAGACCATGGATTTCGAGATTATGGATATAGACGAGGAGGAGGTGCGCAGGGATAGGTTCTCCATATCACTCTACGGATATTTGAGGGGGCCCTTCGTCCCCCTCCTACTTCAGGGTCGGAAGCAGGCGAGCCCAACCACGGAGGACGAGCGGGAGAATCAGGAGGCATTGGCGAGATACGTCGTTGAGAGGATGGTTAAGGGGGATGTATACATACTAGGACCTGGCACAACGGTCAAGGCTGTGGCGGACCTCCTAGGCGTTGAAAAAACCCTTCTGGGCGTAGACATATACAAGAACGGTAGGGTAATCAGGGATGTTAATGAGCAAAAAATACTCAGCGAGGTGGAGGACTTCAACCACGCTTGGATTATAGTGTCCCCGATAGGACATCAGGGGATGCTGTTTGGACGCGGAAACCAGCAGATAAGCCCGGAGGTCATAAGGAGAGTCGGGAAGGAAAAAATAATTGTCATCGCCACTAAGTGGAAGCTGCAGGGCATATCCGACGGCTGCCTGAAGGTGGATACCGGGGACCCGGAGGTGGACGAGCTTCTAAGGGGCTACATAAAGGTCTACACGGACTACGGGGAGTGGAGGATGATGCCGGTGAGGTAGACGGGCGCCCTAGATGATTTCTAGCTCCTTCCCAACCTTCTCTAGGGTTTCTATGGCGAAGTCCAGGTCCTCCTTCGTTAGCTCCGAGTTCATCTGAACCCTAATCCTAGCGGTTCCATGAGGCACCATCGGATACACTATGGGAACGACGAATATACCCTCCTCGAAGAGCCTCTGAGCCAGCTTCCTCGCCTTTATGTTCTCCCCGACGATGATCGGTATTATTGGGGTCTGGCTCTTCCCGGTGTCAAATCCTAGGTCTTGAACCGCCTTCTTGAAGTAGTTGGTGTTATCCCACAGCCTCCTAACCCTCTGAGGCTCGGATTCAAGTATGTCTATTGCAGCTATGATGGCGGCTGTGTCAGCTGGTGTGGGTGCGCTTGAGAGGAGCCAGCTCCTAGCCCTGTTGTAGGCGAAGTTGTAGAGGTCCCGGCTTCCGGTTATGTGGCCTCCTATAACCCCATACGCCTTTGAGAACGTGCCCATCTCCACGTGCACCTCGTCGCGGCTTAACTTGAAGTGGGACACTATTCCACGCCCCCCCTCACCGAGGACGCCCTCCCCGTGCGCATCGTCCACGTAGACTATGGCGCCGTGCTCGGCTCCGAGCTTGGCTATCTGGTCTAGGGGGGCGATATCCCCATCCATGGAGAAGACGCCGTCCGTAATTATCAGAATCCTCCTGTAGGGCGGGTCGTGCTTCTCAGCCTCGTTCAGCACCCGCTCCAAGTCCTCCATGTCGCAGTGCTTGTAAATCGCCCTATCAGCCCTAGAGAGCCTCACCCCATCTATTATGGAGCCGTGGTTTAGTTCGTCGCTAACTATTAAGTCCCCCTTGCCCACCAACTGTGGAATTAACCCCTCATTAGCCATGAATCCCGTCTGAAACACTAGGGATGCCTCGGCACGCTTAAACCTAGCAAGCCTCCTCTCCAGTTCAAAGTGCAGGCTCATATTCCCGGCTATGGCTCTAACCGCGCCTGGGCCAGCGCCATAGGTCTTTACGGCTTCTATCGCTGCCTCCTTCACCTTCGGGTGATTCGCCAGGCCTAGGTAGTTGTTTGAACATAGCATGAGGACCTCCTTCCCGTCTACCACGCACCTAACGTCGCTTGGGCTCTCCAGAACCCTCAGTTCCCAGTTAAGCCCCTTTTTTACGAGTTCTTCATACTCCTCCCTGAGAAAGGCGGTCGGATTCCTCAATTTAGCTCACCAGTCTTTGGGTATACTTAACGTGCACTTTAAACTTTGCTCGTTACCACTCCGGCGTTAGGCCGACCTTCGCCGCCTGCTTCTCGTGTAGGAGCTCTATCCCCTCAGCTATGTCCCTCATGGGAATCCTGTGCGTTATGATTTTGGCTATTTTCTCCCTGAAGTCCGGCTTTGACAGGAGGCCCTTCACTTGATACCAAGTCTCGAACATCCTCCTCCCGGTGATGCCGTAGACGCGCGCCGCCTTAAACACCACGAGGTTGTTTAGGTCTATTTCTATGGGTCTGTCCAGAATTCCTAGGAGGGATATCCTGCCTCCCGGGGTGAGTATCTCAAACGCCTGCCGAACGGCGGAGGGGGCGCCGGACATCTCCAATACGATGTCCACGCCGCGCCCCTCCGTGGCTTCCATTATGGCTGCCACCACGTCCTCCTCCATGGGGTTCAGCACCATGTCCGCGCCCATTTCCCTCCCAAGCTTCATCCTGTAGGGGCTGATTTCCGTGGCGAACACCTTCCTCGCCCCCAGCGCCTTTAAGACCGCGATGCTCATCAAACCTATCGGGCCGCAGCCCATCACCGCCGCGTACGCCCCACCGATATCATCAACGCAGCTCTCAGGCATGGCGGAGTGAACGGCGTTTCCTAGGGGTTCCTGTATGGAGGCTATCATCGGGTCTAGGTTGGGGTCGTTCTTCCAAGCGTTCATCTCCGGTATGGCCACGTACTCGGTGAATGCGCCGTCCCTGTCTACGCCAAGCACCTTCGTGTTCCTGCATACGTGCATGCGGCCTGTCCTGCACTGGTAGCATGTTCCATCCACTATGTGGGTTTCCGCTGAGACCATGTCCCCCTCCTGTATGGTCTTTACGTTCTCCCCAACCTCAACCACCTCGCCGCAAAACTCGTGCCCGATGATTATTGGGGGTTTTATCCTCTCCTGGGCCCACCAGTTCCAATCCCATATGTGAACATCAGTTCCACATATGGACGCCGCCTTCACCTCCACCAAAACCTCGTCACTCTTAATCTCCGGCTTACTCACATTCTTTATCGCGGCTCCGGGAGCCCGCCTATCCTTTACCACTGCATACATGCATACCACTAATCGGTTCTGCGCATCAACCTCATAAAAAATGTAACTTTAGGGGGTGCACACCTTTAACATGTTTGTTGGTTATTCGGGCGCCACCCGCATTATCTCCGGGGTTTGGGGCATCCCGTCTCCGTTGGCATCCAACCAGCGGAGTATATAGTAGCTCCCCGTGTATTCGTTCAATTTTCCATACATGTGCTCCTTGAAGTAGACAGCCCCAGCCCAAGTCCCACGCCAAGTGAACCCGTATATAACGTAGACGGTGTTCCCGTTCCCGTCTTGGAATGCCTCCACTAAGATGAGGTCGGTGTGGTTGAAGTCGGCATCAGCTGGTAAGGATGCAACAACCTCCCCGTCTACCAAGAAGTTGTAGGTGCCGCCCTCTAAATCGTGGAGGAACCTAACTGGGGCCACGCCGCCCTCCTCGTAGTACCTAACGCACCGATGTGGGTATGGACCCCCAAATAGCACTATCGTTGAGTTTGTGAGGAGAACCCTCCCCAAATCTTCGCCCGACTGCACAACCCACCCCCCGTTGCTGTCAAACCCAACGTTCTGGGGGTTTCTACACATCCCGTAAATCACGCCCCCAGCCGCCAGGTCATACGCGGCTACAGGCTCGGTCATGCGGTTTGGGTCTGCGAAGATGAAGTAGGCTGTGTTTTCCGGGGCGTTGAGCAGGGCCATCGTGATGTACGCCAGCGTGGAGGAAGGATCAATCCGCGGCCTCCCGTACCAGTCCGCGATTACGTCCTCCGCTGGCTTGCCGTGGGGCGTATATCCGTTATCCCCTGAACCCCCAACGCTCGGGTCCGCCTCCCAACTCCACCAGTACATGCCGTAGAACCAGCTCCTGTTCCATAACGCCTGAAAGGCCGCCTCGTAGCAATCAGCCTGCTCCTGTAGGTCTACGGCTCCGGTTGCCTTCCAGTTCCACGGCTCCATGTTCGCCCCGTCTAGGCTCCTGTATCCTATCTCGGGGAATATTATGGGCTTCCCGATGGTTGCCTGCCACTCGCCTATATCGTCCGCGATGCGGTTCCACGCGTCCTTAAGCTCCTGTAGAGTCGGGTCTGTCTTGTTTGTGAGGGGGAAGTAGGCGTCTATGCCCACGTAGTCCACGAGTTCCCACCATTCAATAAGCTTGTAATTGGGCCAGTTGGCGCAGTAGACGATTGGGCCGTGATATCGCTCCCGAACGCCCTCAATGATTTCCGCCCACTTCTCCGTGAAGGAGATTGTTGACACGAGTTCGCACCCGATGGAGAACATTTCCACGTCGTTCTCCTCGGCGAACTCGGCAAAGAAGAATATGAACCGCTTATACGCCTCAAACCACTGCTCGGTGGGAATTATAACGCCCCTCCAATTTCCATCCATGGGGTCAACCATGGGCTTTAGCATGACCTTCATTCCGAGCTGGTGCGCCGTCTGGATTGCGTGCACCACCGATTCGTTGCTCGGGGTCAGCTCCGGGTCTGCGTGTATGTCGCTCGTGTATATGCTTGTTTGATACCAGAATACGTTAATTCCAACCCACTCAACGCCTAAGTCACGCATTAACCCCAGGGATTCATCGGACCACGATGTATTGTATGCGTCCCTAGACCAGCCCGTATATTGCATCCCCTTCTGGAAGACCGGTCTGAAGGGGGCTTGAGGCGTAGACGGGTAAGCCCTAACGTTCGTAGACGTGCATATCAAGGCGGTAAATAGGAGTAGGAGCGCCGCAACCGCGGGTGGACGCCTCCGCAAGTCCGCCTCCCCACCCCATTACAGGATGCCGAGCTTTATCGCCACGTCGGAGGCGCTGTATTCCGGGTGCAGCTTCACGAACGCCTTCTTTCGCCCGTCCGGGGTTATGAGTACGTTGACCTTCTCCACCTTCACCTCGTAGAGTTCCTCCACAGCCCTCTTCACATCCTTCTTCGTCGCCCTCCTGTCTACGATGAAGATGAGCTTATTCTCCCTCTCCAACACCCTAAGGCTCGTCTCCGTCATGAGTGGGTATAGCAGAACCTTGTAGGGGTCCAACCTAATCACCCCACAGCTCCTTCACTACCTTAATGGCCGACGGCGTCCAGACGGTGAGCCTCCCGGGGTGCGCCCCCGGCGCCAACAACTTCACATTCAGGTTTCTCGCCAAAACCACGTCTACCCCCGGTAGGTTCCTCGCAGCCCTCATTATCCCTTGGTCTTCCCCCACCACTAGGAGTGGGCCGACAGCCCGCTTGTATTTCCTCCCCCTCATCTTCCCCTTCCCAGCCCTCACCTTCTTGCTCCTCTTCGCCCTGAGCACGTCCGGCCAGACGCCGAGTGCCTTCAGCACCTCCTCCACCTCCCTCGCCTTCTCCAACTTCTGGAGGTCGTCCACCGCCACCAGTGGGAGTTCGGGCACCTCCTCAATTCTATGCCCGCGGGCCTCCACAACTTCCTTTATGGCTGTGGCGGCGATGGCCGACTTCAAGGCTAAACGCATCTCCTTCTTCGGAATCTTCTTCACGATCTTCTTCTCCACCGTCGGGGCGTGGGCCCTCCTGCCGCCAACGGCGCTGGTGGCGAAGGCGGCTCTGCCAGTATCCCTAATCCTCGGAACGCGTGAAATCCCACGACCAACCCCGTAAGACCTCGCCGTGGTCCGCTTACCAGCCATCGGGTCCCTCCCTTGGGGTTGGAAGCTTAGGGACTGGAGTGCCAGAAATGCCCGTTTGATTACATCCTTCCTTAGGGGTACGTGGAATATATCCGGGAGCTTCATCCTCTTAGACGGTTTTCCCTCCAAGTCGTAGACGTTCACCATCTTCTTAGCCATCCGCCACCACCCTACTTACCCTGCTGGGACTCCCTTGATATGTACGTGATGGTCGGCGCCTCCGTCGGGGCTCCTTTAGGAGGCCTAGTCGGGTAGCGAAGCCTTATAAGCCTCTTCGCGGGTCCGGGGACGCTCCCCTTCAGCAGTATGTACCAGCCTCGGATGAGCCCGTATCTCAGGAATCCACCCTTAGGTGTCACCTCGCTCCCGTCTTCTCCAATCTTCAGAATCCTCTTATTGTGCTCCGTTCGTTTATGGAACCCCATCTGGCCAGCCCTCGGGATTGTGTATAGAACTCTCGGCGGTTTCCATGGGCCGAGCGCCCCGACAGCCCTCCTCGTCTTCCTCTTCTTCCTAGGGAGAATCTTCACGCCCCAACGCTTCACGGGCCCCTGAACCCCCTTACCCTTCGTGACGGCAACCACGTCTACATACTGCCCCTCCTTGAAGACCTCCGAGGCGTCTACCTCCTTCCCGAGAATGCTCTTTGCGTATTCAAGTTGCTCTTGGATTGTGCCCCCGCCGAGCTTAATCTCCATAACGTCCGGCTTCTTCTTCGGAACTCCCGCAAGCCTCGGCTGGGTTGCGACTAAAACACGCAACTCAGAAATCTTGTCTACGTTCTCCTCTATGCGCTTCAGCGCCTCCTTCGTGTTAAACTTCTCCGGTAACGTAATGCGCCTCTTCAGGTCCTCCGGCGGCTTCTCCATCCACGCCTCGGCGAACGTCTTGAGGCCGTACGGCGTCTTCGTGTATGCCCTGATGGCGCACACGAGGAGTGGGGGTGCGTCGAGCACGGTCGCTGGGCAGACGACCTCCTTCCCGAAATTCGGGGAGTTCGGCGTGTCCTCGATCATGAAGACGTGTATCATGCCAGCCTTATACGCGGCGAACCCGAGGAGTCGGGGTTCACCCTCCACATCAGGCCAGGACTTTATTCTGGGCACTAGCCTACTCGCCCTACCCCTCGGTAGGAATGCCAAGCTCCCCCTCTTAGGCGCCGACTTCCTCCGACCCAACCCCGAACCCTCACAAACCCATTAACGCAAATAGCAAAGAACCCCCAAAACCTATAAACCTTTCCCGATAGAACTCCGCAGGTTCAATACTCATGGAGGATGTTATGGAACTAACCTTTAAAGAGCCGTAAAATTCCCACCTGATGTGCACCCGAGCATTTACGGTTTTATTTCGACTTTTAGGGCTTCTCTGCTTAGGGCTATGTTGAACGCCCTTTCTATCTCTTCTAGGGGGAGTGTGTGGCTTATTATCTCCTTGAGCTTCACTCTCCCGGTTTTTATGAGGTTTAGGGCTTTCTGGAAGTGTTTTGGCGTGCTTAGGTGGGTTCCGAGGAGGGTTACCTCCCCGTAGTGTATGGTGTTTGGGTCTATGTGCATTTCTGTTCTTGGCCATGTACCCGCGAATATGTTTACCACCCCGGATTTCGCAACCATCTTCAGGGCTATTTCGGTGCATCGCGCCTCGGCGCTCCCGCCGACAGCCACGATCACAGCGTCTACGCCCACGCCGTCTGTGAGCTGCATCACCTCCTCCACGGGGTCTACCTCCTCGGGGTTTATGGTTGCGTCAGCCCCCAGCTCAGCCGCCTTCCTCAGCCTGTGCTCCAGTAGGTCGCTGGCGATCACGAGGCTCGCCCCAGCCAGCTGTGCTAGTTGTATGTGCATGAGGCCTATGGGCCCGGCGCCTATGACGGCCACGGAGTCCCCGGGCTTTATGCCGCATGCGAGTATGCCGTGTAGACAGGCGGATAGGGGCTCGGCTAGGGCTGCCTCCTCAAATGAGACATCGCCAATCTCGTAGATGTTCCCCGCTGGAACGCGGATGTACTCCGCGAAGGAGCCCGGGTAGACCTCCCCGAGTTCGGCGGCTAAGCCTAGAGCCCCGAGTTTTACGCATAGGTTTACGAGGCCCATTCTGCAGTATCTGCACCTGCCGCAGTACACGAATGGGTATACCGCCACTCGGTCCCCGACGCTGTGCCACTCCACCCCATCACCGACTTCGTGCACCTCCCCAGCCGCCTCGTGCCCGAGGATAACGGGGCCGCGGACCTCCCTCGCACCGGTGTATTTCCTGAGGTCGGTTGGGCATATCCCGGTGGCCCTGACCCTCACCACGACCTCCCCTCGTCTGGGCCTCGGCGTGTCCACCTCCTCAACTCTCAGGTTTCTTGGGCCGTGTAGGACAGCCGCCTTCACCATTAACCCTCCACGGTTTGCTGTCGGGGATTTGGGGTACGCCTCCCTCCTATTTACCCTTTTTCCATCTTCTACTCCCCGAGGAGGAAGTTTAGCACCGCTAGGGTTGCGTAGACCGCCTCCTCGGTCCTCACGGTCTCCACCCCCTGCCTCGGGATGGTGTTCACGACGAACTGCGCGTATTCCTCTAGGTCTACGCCTTCCCTAGCGGCGATTTCGTACAACCCCTCCGTTGGGGAGCCGAATGCCACGAGGACGCGGCGGCTCCCCTTCCACGCATCCACCAGCTGGTCTACCACGCTGGCGAGGGGTTCACCCCTCCTAGAGGTTGCGACAACCAAGTCGAAGTCGGATTTCAGAACCGCCTTCAGGGATGGACTTGGCTCCGGAACCTCGTAGCCCCAGTATTCTCGAACCGCACTCCTGTCCACAACCTCAGCTACTGGGGCGTCGTCTACGTCTACAACCCGGACTGTGATTCTGGCCCCCAGAGGGAGCCGTCTACCCCTGATGATGGCTGGGCGCTCCACCCCTATGTCTACGTGGGAGCCCCTGCTCGATGCGGAGACGACGACGCCCTCCCGGAACTCCCCGACCCTCAGCTGGCTCACCTTATCCCTTAGGGGGTGGTGGGGCGTCCTGAGGGGCGGGAGAACCCCGGCGTACCGAAGCTCCGGCATGAGCCTGAATAGCCTCTTTCGGAGGTACTGCGG
>CAZKUI010000011.1:0-17477 GCA_964555905.1 uncultured Candidatus Bathyarchaeia archaeon
AAGCAGATGCTCCTAAGCGTGGAGCGCCTGAGGAGGCTGGGCTGGAAGCCCAAATATAACAGCCTAGAGGCGGTGAGGAGGGCGGCGAGGGAGCTCATCAGGGAGCTAAACGCAACGCACACCATTTAAGAACAAAGAACGCTAACACTACGGCGGATGAACCATGGCGGAGGCACCCGTAAAGCGGATCCTATTCTACAGGCTGAGGGGCGGAGAGGACCTACTAGATGCGATTAAGAGGAGAGCTGAGGAGGACGGGGTGGAAAGCGGGGTCTTCATGGCGATAGGCGCCCTAAGAAGGGCCTCCTTCGGCTACTTCATGGGAAGCCGCCGAGAATACAAGAAAATCGCGCTGGATAGGCAGGTTGAGCTCCTCTCGTGCGTTGGGGACATCTCCAAGAGGGAGGACGGGGAGACCGTGGTGCACGCCCACATAATCGTCGGGGACGAGGATGGGAGGGCGTACGGGGGGCATCTGATGGAGGGCTCCATCATCGCCGAGATGGTGGAACTAGCCATACTAGACGCACCAAACCTCAAACTGAAGAGGACGCTTGACCCGCGGACAGGCCTATACCTGCTGAAGTTATAGCTTACCGAGGTTTCCTAACCAACCTCCGAACTTCGATAGGGCCTCCTAGGTAAACTACGTCAGCCATGTCGATGAAGAGCCCCGTCTCGACCACGCCCGGAATCCCCCTAAGTTGTTCGTCGAGCCGCTTGGGTTCTTCTATGGCGCCCACCTCCACGTCTACGATGAGGTTTCCGTTATCGGTTACCACCGGTCCAACCTTCCCGCCTCCAGACTCCCTAACCGTGGCTTCGTAGCCCATTTCCTCCAATCTCCTCAGAACCGTTGGGAGGGCGAAGGGGAGCACCTCCACCGGAACGGGGACGCCCACCCCAAGCCTCTCGGAGAACTTGGTTTCATCAGCCACGATGACCAGCTGGTCGGCTGAGGAGTCCACGACTTTCTCCCTGGCCAGCGCCCCGCCAAGCCCCTTAATGAGGTTCAGCTCCCCGTCTACCTGGTCAGCCCCGTCTACGGCTAGGTCCAGCCGTGGATGCTCATGCAGCGTGGTAAGCGGAACCCCGTTCCTGACGGCCAGCTCCAGCGCCTGATAGGATGTGGGAACGCCCAGAACGTGGAAGCCGCCGCGGACAAGCCGCCCCAACTCCTCAATGAAGTAGGCCACGGTGCTCCCGCTACCCAAGCCCACGACAGACCCATCCTTCACGTGCTCGACAGCCTTCAGGGCCGCCCTACGCTTGGCATCCTCCCGCCAACCCAAAACCAGCACCACCAGAAAACGAAAATGATGGCGGGGGCGGCGCGGTTCACCTCAGAACCTCCACGATGTATTTGGCTAGCTCCGTGGAGACGAACACTATCACCGCCGACGCCGCCGCCACAGCCCAGTCCACGACGGTTGGAGGCGCCACGTCGAAAATCGGGCAGAGCGGCGGTGTGAGGGCAACCACCTGCATCAACGCTGAAACCGCTATGGAAATCCACAGGAACTTATTGGCGAACGCCCCAACCCTGAATATCGGGCGCTTCAGGGAGCGGCATGAAGCCGCGGATGCAAGCTCCATGAACACCATGGAAGTGAATATCTGCGCCCTCGCCTCAGGCGTCGCAACCCCGCCGAAACCCATGAAAATCGATAATAAAATTGCCGTCATAAATGGTGGAACGAGCGCCAGATACAACTTAACATCCGTCGAGAACACACTCTCCTTGGGGTCTCTCGGGGGCCGCTCCATGACATCCGGCTCCGCTGGGTCAACCCCGAGCGCCAGCGCTGGGAGGCCGTCCGTGGTGAGGTTCACCCAGAGGATTTGTATGGCGGTTAATGGGAGGTCCCACCCGAGGAGGCTCGCCACGAACATGATCAGTATCTCCATAATGTTGCACCTGAGGAGGTACGTCAGGTACTTCTTTATGTTGTCAAATATTCTTCTTCCTTCCTTCACGGCGGAGACTATGGTGGCGAAGTTGTCATCCGCCAAGACCATGTCTGATGCTTCCTTCGTCACCTCCGTTCCAGTTATGCCCATCGCCACGCCTATATCTGCGATTTTGAGGGCTGGGGCGTCGTTTATCCCGTCTCCAGTCATGGCTACAATGTAGCCCTTACTCTTCAGCGCCTTCACGATCTTGACTTTATGCTCCGGGGAGACGCGGGCGTAGACGATTACATCCTCCACGATCTTCTCAAACTCCTCGTCGCTCATCCTGTCCAGCTCGGCGCCGGTGAGCACCCTATCGTCGTCATCGCCCTCAAGTAGACCCACCTCCTTAGCGACCGCCACGGCGGTCAGCTTGTGGTCTCCGGTTATCATGACCACCCTGATTCCGGCGTTTCTGCAGAGCCTTATCGCCTCTATGGTCTCTTCTCGTGGGGGGTCTATCATACCCACTATGCCAACAAACGTGAAGTCCCTTTCCACATCCTCGTCCAGCTCCTCCGGCAGGCTTTCCATGGGCTTGAAAGCCACCGCCAAGTTCCTTAACGCTGAAGAGGCAAGCTCCTCATTAACCTCCAATATTCTCCTCCTATCGTCGTCCGTCAGCTCCCTAACCTCTCCATTTTCCAGTATGTATTTGCATCTTTCTAGGACTATCTCGGGCGCGCCCTTCATGTACGCGGTGATGCCTGCATCTGGGCACTCGTGGAATGTGGTCATGCGTTTTCTCTCCGACGTGAACGGGATCTCCCCGACGCGTGGGTATTCGTTGTCGAGTTTCTCCTTCCATAATCCAGCCTTGGCGGCTACCACCACGAGGGCGCCTTCGGTGGTGTCCCCTCGGATGATCCACCTCCCCTCCTCCTCGTGTAACCTTGCATCGCTGCATAGGGCTCCAGCCTTAAGCAACAGCTCTAACTCTCGGTTCCCGTCTACGTTCAGGGGCTCCCCATCTAGGAGGAACTCCCCCTCTGGAGTGTAGCCGACGCCGGTCACGTCTATCAGCTCACCGTCTACGTATATCTTCCGAACGGTCATCTCACCCTTCGTCATCGTCCCGGTTTTATCGGCGCAAATGATGGACGTGCACCCCAAGGTCTCCACAGCTGGCAGCCTCCTAACGATGGCGTTACGCTTGGCCATCTCGTGCATCCCAATCGCCAAGGCGCCGGTCACAACGGCTGGTAGCGCCTCTGGAACAGCCGCCACCGCTAGGCTAATCCCCCAAATCAGCATCTCAAGGGGTTTATGCCCCCTAATGAGCCCGAGGAGGGCGACGACTCCGCAGACGGCGAGGCACATGATTCCGAGCCATCGACCGACGTGCGCCATCCTCCTCTCCAGCGGGGTTTCCTCCTCCTTGGTTACCTGAACCATAGCCGCTATCCTACCGAACTCCGTGTTCATCCCAGTTGCCGTAACGACGGCCCTCCCGCGACCATACACGACGGTGGTTCCACTAAATACCATATTCACCCTGTCGGGGACGGGCGTGTCTTCAGGCAGGGGCTCCACGCACTTCTCCACCGGGATGGACTCCCCAGTTAACGGAGCCTCGTCTACCTTCAGATTCACCGCCTCGATCAGCCTTCCGTCAGCCGGAACCTTATCCCCCATGTGGAGTATCACTATGTCCCCGGGAACCACCTCCCTAGAAGGTATAACACGCTCCTCTCCGTCACGCAATACGAGCGCGGTGGGGGCCGCGAGCTTCTTCAGCATCTCAAGCGCCCTCTCAGAGCGGTACTCCTCAACGAACCCCAACACGGCACACGCCACAACTATGGCGATCACGACGAGCGCGTCGAGAAGCTCCCCGATTGCGATTGATATGGCCGTGGCAATCAGCAGTATTATGATGAGGAAGCTCTTAAATTGCTCCAAGAAAAGAACGTAAAGCGGCTTCTTCTTCTCCTTCACCAGCTCATTCGGTCCATACCTCTCAAGCCGCCTCCTAGCCTCCTCAGCACTCAACCCCCTCGGGGATGTCCCCAAGGTCGCCAACACATCATCAGCATGCATCGAGTGCCACGTCATCCATGCACCACCTGCACCTTTACATCACTGCGTCGGCTACTTAACTTTTTAAACAACCGTGAAAATGAGGAGGCGGAGAAAGAGCTCGCAGCTGATATAAACATATACAAATTTTGTATATATCGAATTAATTTATATATATGATATTTCGATAAGGTATATAACGAATAATTTTAATATTTTTCAAGCGGAGGTGTGTATATATGGAGGTACTTGAGTTAGAGCCGTTGAAGGATAAGAGGTTAACTGTATTATTAGTGGAGAAGGAGTATAATGAACCATTCTGGTTGGTTGAGCCCTCATCTGGGCGTGAACATATAAATGCCTTACATAGGCCATCTATTGCATTTTATGAATTCATAAAGAGACTAATCAGGAAGGTTAAGCCAGACTTCGTTACCGACGAACTTGGAATGAGGAATTTAGACGAGTTTATGCATAGCGATCTACAGATGCTGCTTAGTACCCATAAAATCCCATTGTATCCTGTGGAAATAGACGAGAATGCCAAAGCATACATTACACAGAGCCTCATGGAATTGAAGGAGGAAAGGGACGAGGTAATTCGCCAGATAAATATCTTATCTAAAAGAGAAGATGAAAAATTAAAGATGAATCTAGAATATTTAGTAGCATATGGGCAGTACTTACAGAAGGAGTTGGAAGAGGAAGAGAGGAAAATAAAGTACTCTGTGAGACCTAGATGGATAGTAAAGGGAATAATGGACCACGCGAAGGATATAGATAGTGATGAATTAACCTGCATACACCTCTGCAGTCCTGAGCTTATGGATGCGGTGGCGGGGCTCCTCGAATCCCTAAACGTTGAGACGCACTTAGTGAGTTTAACCAAAGATGTAAGTCCTCTCTACGCAAAAGGAAGGGGTGCAAGGAAGCTTTTTCCTATGAACATTCGCGTTAAACCTACTATAAAATATCCGGTGGCATCCCCACGCATCCTCGTGTTTCTTAGTACCGATGAAACTTCGAGCCCCTTTGATATTTGCATGGCGTATGACGCCGGCTTTGATATAGTAATACCCTATAGCGGTGTAACGGCGGAAAAAGCCAGAAGCTTAGTAAGGGATGCTATGTTCTCCCGTACTCCAAAGACAATCAAACGCACATGCTTCTATATCGGTGGGAAAGATCTAGAAAAAGCGGAGGAAATACTGAAGGTAGTTAAAGAGACCATGTTTCCACCCTTTACTACATCCATAATAATAGATCCAGGTGGAGCTTACACAACGGCGGCTTCCATTGTTGCAAAGGTGGAGCACGCTCTTAAAAAACATAGATTGGGCGAGTTAGGGGGTAAGACTTGCGCCGTCTTTGGCACTGGGCCGGTTGGCAGAACTATAGCTATACTCTTACAGAAGCTTGGGTGTGAAGTACTATTAGTAGAACCGAATCCAAAATTGAATAGGGAATATGTGGAGCATGTAGCAAGGAAGCTCTGCGGTATGAAAGCTGCTATAGAGGGGATCCACGCTCCGGACGAGGAATCTAGGTTAAATGTTCTGAGGAGGGCTGATGTTATCTTTCTAGCATTAGCTCCAGGGGTACAGGTTATCACTAGGGAAATGTTAGAGAAGCTGAAATCCATCAAGGTGTTTGCGGATTTAAATGCGAGCCCGCCTCTAGGTGTGGAAGGCCTTAAATTGAACGACGATATGAGGGAAATACTTCCCATGGTGTATGGTATAGGTGCGCTAACTATCGGGAAGCTCAAATATAGAGTAGAGATGAGCATGCTCAAGGAGGCTGGAAGGGCCGGTAAAGGCGTCTACGATTATACTTACGCGATGGAGTTAGCTAGAAAATTACTGCTCTCGGAGGAACTTGTTCCAGCTTTCACCATAACTACGGAACAATAGAAATGGAAGATAAAAATATCTATTCCCCAATTTCGTTAGCTTCCATTATTCCTGATGCAAACTCTGATTCGCCTCCCTCGTAGTTACACTCCGTCTAATTTTTCGTCGGATGCAGAGAATCTTGGCAATTTTTATTAGACTTAGGGGGATATTAAGGTTGGTGGTTGCGTTATGGAGGTGCTTAGATTCGACTTGACGATAGATGAGTTGCCTAAGGCTTGGTATAATATTCTGCCGGACCTCCCCGAGCCCCTCCCGAGGTATAAGGAGCCTGAGGAGGGACCGTCACGCATGGAGTTCATGCGCAAGATAGCCACACGCGAATGCTTAAATCAGGAATTCTCGGACCAGAGGTGGATACAAATCCCGGAGGAGCTTAGAGAACTCTACGTGCAGGCTGGGAGGCCCAGACCACTCTATAGGGCACGTAGACTAGAAAGGGCTCTGGGACTTAAGCACGTCAGGCTATACTACAAGCGGGAGGACCTGTCCCCAACAGGCTCACACAAGGTGAACACAGCCCTAGCCCAAGTTTACTACGCCTACAAGGAAGGAAAAACTATGGTCGTCACGGAGACTGGAGCCGGTCAGTGGGGCACGGCGCTCTCCTATGCGGCGAGGATTCTAGGCATGAAATGCGTGGTCTTCTGGGTTAGGAGCGTCTACGACTGGAAGGTAGACAGGAGAACCTTTATGCACCTCTACGGGGCTGAGGTCTACGCATCCCCAAGCAACAAGACCGAGACAGGAAGAAAAATACTGGCCGAAAACCCGAACCACCCCGGAAGCCTGGGCATAGCCATTTCTGAGGGCCTCGAATACGCGGACGCCCACGAGGGCTCAGTCTACTGCCTCGGATCCGTGTTGAACCACGTCCTGCTCCACCAGACGATAATTGGGTTGGAGACCATGAAGCAGTTTCAGCTAGCAGACGACCAGCCAGACCTTATGATCGGCTGTCTGGGTGGAGGCTCGAACTTCGGGGGCTTCGTCCTTCCCTTCGTTGGGGAGGTGCTGAAGGGGAAGCGTGAATGCAAATTCCTAGCGGCGCAGTCCCTAGCAGCTCCAAACCTCATCAAGGGCGAATACCGTTACGACTTCGGAGACGTAGCCGAACACACACCACTAATGAAGATGTACACGCTCGGGCACAAGGTCGAAATGCCCCCAATAAAGGCCGACGGGCTACGCTACCATGCGGCGGCGCCGATAATCAGCCTTCTCAGACATCACGGACTGGTAGACGCCGTAGCCTATCCCACGGATGAGAAGGCGATCTTCGAGGCGGCGAAGCTCTTCATCCAGACGGAGGGATGGATACCAGCGCCGGAATCCAGCTACGCGATCAGGGCCGCCATAGACAAGGCGAGGGAATACGAGGCCAAGGGGGAAGAGAAAGTCATAGCGATGAACATAAGCGGACACGGATTCCTAGACATACCAGCATACAGGGAAATACTCTCAGAAACCTAAGGAAACCAGCAACAATCAATCCCCCTCTTTCTAAAAACATTTTTTCAACACACCCGCCATAAAGTAACCATAAAGCAACTTTGGCAAACTAGGGGGTGCGGAGAAAACGCCTCGAATCGGGCTGTTTTTAGAGAAGTGTTGGAGCCTCGGCCGGGATTTGAACCCGGGACCTCCGCCTTACCAAGGCGGCGCCCTAACCAGCTAGGCTACCGAGGCCACCAAATGCTTATTCAATTTTCCTCCTTTAAGCCTTTCGTGGATTAGTGCACGGGTTCCTCCCCCCTTTGGACTCCAACCCATCGTGGTATGAAAAACCATCATTTACTTTATTTCGTACTTAAGAGAACCCTCTCTTTTTCTCATATTGAATGATTTTAATTTTTGAATCATACTCGTCACGGACTTTCGAAAATTAAGAAAAAAAGGAGGTCTATATTTAGTTTTTCGTTTTAGGCTGGTGGAATCTCGGAGTATATCAGCCTGACGTTGATCCCACGTCGCACATTATAGGCGTAGGAGATGGTGATGATAAGTGCCATGAGGAAGTAGAAGCCGGTGTAGAATACCATGCCTGTTAAGCCCTTTGAGAGAGCGGCGATCGAGAGAAATGTCTGATATAGGAAGAAGGGCGTCGCGATGGCGCCAAGAAGTGTTATCACGGGTATCGGGCCTATTGTCAGCTTTCTACCTCTCTCCCATACATCCTGACGGACGAATGGAAAGAGCATAGCCGCAATGGATGCAATGAGATATCCGATGACCATCATAGGTTCACTGGCGACGATGACCGGCCAGTGGCCAAAGTAATTCATGATTGTGTAGGCGATTCCAACAACTGCTGATAATGTAATCGCCCAGTGGGGGCTGTGGAACCTATCGTTCACAGCTGCAAGTTTCTCCGGGAATAGCCTGTCGAAGGCACCTGCGAATATCACCCTGGAGGCGGCGACCATGAAGGCCGGCGGGCCATTAAACAGCCAGAGGGCGGTTGCGAAGGCGATGGCAGCAGCTGAGGCGGTATGACCGAGGCCCGCTGCGTAGACGGACTGGAATAAAGGTAGACTCGCGAGTGGTGGAGAATCCGGATAAGTTGGGCACAGCGCTCGAACCTCAGGCCACAGCACATCTGGGCCTGGAGAGCCAGGCGTTATCCCAGCGATAAATTCATAAGCGGAGACGAATGGGCCATACGCAGAAACAAGCGAGAAGCCCATCAGGGTATATAGGACCATCACGAATATCGGAGCGATGACACCGCCGAATATCATCGTTCGACTTGGGCTCTTCACCTCGCTACCAATGAAAGAGGCTGCCTCTATACCCGCGTAGGCCCAGACGGCGACGATCGATGTGTACCAGGTTGCAGTCCATTCCATTGGATACATGCCATATTCAGGGCTAGTTGGACTCCAACCATGGTTTGAGGCAACGGTGAGTATTGCATCCCAGGCTCCAGCCCCGAAAACATTATCCCATGCGGTCATTAGGGAGTGGGGATTAGCAGCAGCTGCGAACATGTAACTGATGCCTAGAAGGCTGGCGATTAGTGGTATTAGCATGAAGACATTTAGAATCTTGGACATGTAGGTCATTCCTGTTAGCGTCACTATCCACCAGAATATAGCGATTGCTAGACCGAGAGCTAGTGAGTATATTGGTTTGCTTAGGGTTGAGCCTATTGCGAGTAATGCAGCATTCCCCGTGGCGGTTCCAACTAGGAAGAAACCGAATCCCCAGAAAACTGCGCAGACGTAGCATACAATTCCGTAAGCCATTAGGCACGACCAGATATAGCCCCAGGTGCCCAGCATAGCCACAACCGGATTTATTGTTCTACTGATGAATAAGTACATGCCGCCTGTTCTAGGCATACAGATGGTCATGAGGCCCATGGCAATAGCGAGACAGACGATCGGAATTCCACCAATGATGATTGCTAGGGTAACGTTGGTATGGGGGTACTTACCGATAGCCTGAGCAGTGAAGAGGTTGATTCCCGCACCGACTGCATAGCATATTGGCAGTGACATAGATCCGAGAACGCCGACCTCCCTGACAAGGCCAGTTGCCTTCCTTACGAAGATAACTCCTTCTTCAGCCATTTCTCATCCCTTCTCGCTCCTTGTTTCTCATCCCTTCTCCCATCCCATTTAAAGCTTACGCCTACTATCTACACTGCTCCTAACTTATTAGGGAGCTATTTTTATAGCTAATTACATAAGGTGGATTGGAGGAGGGTTTGATGTTCGAGGGGGGAGTTTCCCGGGTTTTAGTCACGGTGTTGGTGGATAGCGCCACGCACTATGAGGGGCCTATACTCGCTGAGAACGGGATTTCCTTCTTCATCGAGGCTGAACTGAATGAAGGAAAAATTATCCGTATTTTAATGGATAGTGGTATTACTGGAGATGCTCTTCTCAGGAATGCCGACGAACTGGGCGTGGATTTACGGACGGTGGATATTATATTTCTTAGCCATAACCATTACGACCATACTGGCGGCCTTCTCAAAGTGCTGAAGGCAATTAGTAAGAGAGTTCCAGTTGTGATGCATCCAGAGACGTTCTCCCAGAAATATGCGATACTTCCGAGTCTAGGCTTATACAAGCTCGTTTACACCGGCCCACCATATACACTAGAGCAGATGAAAGATGCAGGTGGAGTACCCCTAGAGGCGAGGGTTCCAGTGCCCCTAGCTCAGGGAATCACCACAACGGGTGAAATTCCAAGGGTTACGGATTTTGAAGTTGTGAAGGGATTTTACATCGCAGATGGTGGTGTACTTAGGGAGGATAAACTCTTAGATGATCAAGCGCTCGTTATAAAGATGGATGGTGGCGATATTTTGATATTCACAGGTTGCGGGCATAGCGGGGTTATAAATACCATAATGCACGCAAAGAAAATTGCAAACTCCAACAGGGTAAGGGCGGTCATCGGCGGGTTCCACTTAATAGACGCTGATGAAAATCGTATAATGAGAACTGTTGATGGTCTGAAGGAAGCGAAGCCAGATATTATAGCGCCTATGCATTGTACTGGGTTTAAGGCGATGATGAAAATTGCGCAGGAGATGCCTGACGCATTTAGGGAGTTTTACTGTGGGGACAGTATAGAGTTCAGGTAGATCCGTACCCACCTGAATGTTTAGGTAAGTGAGCATTCAGCGTTCCTTGATTGGTGCGGGGGGTGGGATTTGAACCCACGAACCCCTCTGGGAGCGGATACCCCATCCAAACCTTCACTGGGGCGGCTGGATCTTGAGTCCGCCGCCTTTGACCTGGCTCGGCAACCCCCGCATGTTGGAGTTTTGGATGCCTGAAACTTAAGTTTCACGCTTCTCCTCTGGTTTGACTAGGGTTCCTATGGGTTCTCCCGTGGCGGCTTTACGCACGTTCTCCGGGTTTCTCCCGTCTACCACCCTTATGGGTATGCGTGAGCGGGCCAGTATCTTCAGGGCTACCGGGTCTAGGGGGGCGTACTCTCCGGCTTGAAGCCCGGCATCCAATATGAGTTTCAGCAGCTCCCCGTGTGTGATTTCAGGTATCCTCTCGGCGTTCGGGTCCTTTTTCGGGTCAGCCGTGTATATGCCGTCTACGTCGGTTGCCTTAATCATCAGCTGCGCCCCAGATAGCTCCGACGCGATGGCGGCGACGGCGTCCGTGGACTGGCCGGGCTGGATGCCGCCCATCACCACCACCTTGCCGGATTCTAGGGCGCCCACCAGCTCGTAGACGGTTCTAGGGACGACCGGGTGCGCCTTTGAACCCAAGGCTGTGATGAGCAAGTACGCGTTCATCCGCGTGGTCCATATTCCAATCTGGTCGCACAGCGCCTCGCTGGCTCCAAGCCTCCTAGCCGCTCCGATATAAAGGCGTGCCGCGTCCCCACCCCCGGTGACCACCGCCAAGCGGTACCCATCATCGGAAAGCCCCCTGAGAACCTCAGCGTACTCGGCGGTTTTGCCGACGTTGATCTCCGTGGCTGTGATGGAGTGGAGGAGGCGGCCCCCTATCTTCACCACTATCGTCCGCAACGGAGCCACCACCCTACCCTATTTACATCGGGGAATTAAAAAGCCGTCACCCACGGAATTTCATGGCGAAACGTTCAAATAACATCCCGGTATTTGGCAGCCTTAAATATTGGAGTTCTGTAAATCTAAATAGAGGCTGGTTGATGGAGCCCAAAGACGAGCTAATCAATAGGAAACTTGAGGAGCTCAGGTCGGTGCCCGGGGTAGAGGGGTGCGCCCTGGTAACCGTGGGTGGACTCCTAATCTCCAGCTCCCTCCCGGGGAAGGTGCCGGAGGATGAAGTGGCGGCTATATGCGCAGCGGCCCTCAACGTAGCCAAAAAGATAAACTCGGGGCTTTATAGGGGGGACTTCGAGATGGAGATAGTGAAGGGTAGCAGGGGCTACGCCATCCTCATGAACGTAGACACGGAAACCCTCTTGGTAACCCTAACGGATAAAGACGCGCTATTAGGCCAGGTTTTCATAGAGGCTAGGAGGATAGCCCGGGAGTTGGCTGAGGCGCTCGCCTAAATCGGTTTCCCCATAGAACGTGAAGCCGTCTCCATTCTATGTGGGGGTCAAATTGTTTAAATATGGGTGGGAGCCGTTTTAGTTTGGTGCATTTTCCCAGATGCCGCGTAGCGAATCTTTGAGCCGGTTTAGGCTGAAAACGATGCTGGAGGTTCTCGCCTCCAAGGAGGGGCGTGGAACCGAGCTGGTCACCCTCTACGTCCCTCCGGGGAGGCAGATTAGCGAAGTGATGAACATGCTCCGGCAGGAGTACGGCACCGCCTCAAACATAAAATCCGACACGACGCGGAAGAACGTCCAAGACGCGATCACCCGCGTCATGAGCCGCCTAAAGCTCTTCAAGGAGGTTCCAGAGACGGGATTGGCGATCTTCTGCGGGGCTATACCTCAGGATGGGCCCGGGAGTGAAAGGTTGGAGACCTACGTGGTGATACCGCCGGAGCCGGTCGGCATATACCTGTACCGCTGCGACTCCCGCTTCCACATCGAACCCCTCATGGAGCTTTTGAGGGAGAAGGAGGCATACGGCATTCTGGTATTGGACGCAAGCTCAGCCACTTACGCCGTCCTCCGTGGGAGGCGGATGAACATTATTCGCAAAATTACATCCGATGTTCCCAGCAAGCACAGGGCTGGGGGCATGTCCGCCCAGCGCTTCAAGAGGGTTAGGGAGGCGAAGCTCGTTGACTTCTTCAAGAGGATTGGAAAACACGCGAAGGAGGCGTTCCTCGGCATCCCGGATTTGAAGGGGATAATAATCGCTGGCCCCGGCCCCACGAAGTACGACTTCCTGAAGGGCGATTACCTCCACTACGAGTTGAGGGAGAAGGTGGTGGGCACCTTAGACACCGCTTACACGGAGGAGCAGGGTGTGGAGGAGGTGGTGGATAAGGCTCCGGAGATTATAAGTAGGGTGAGGTACGTGGAGGAGAAACGCCTAGTTCAGGAGTTCCTCTACCACATCAGCCACGACACGGAGTTAGCCGTCTACGGGGGGGAGGACGTGAGGCGAAACCTAGAGATGGGAAACGTCAAGCTTCTTTTGATATCCGAGGGCGTGGATGTGGTCCGCGTCTACGTTAAGTGCTCATCCTGCGGTTACACGGAGGAGAAGACCATGAGCAGGAGGGATGCTAAGGTCTACGAGCAGAAGCTACCGAGCACGCCGTGCCCCTCCTGCGGCGCCACCACCCTCCGCGTAGACCGGGTGGAAAACCTCATAGAAGACCTAGCGGAGCTTGGGGAGCGGATGGGCGCCAGAGTGGAGATAATATCCGTGGAGACGGAGGAGGGCGAAATGCTGCTGAAATCTTTTGGGGGGATAGCGGCTATTCTAAGATTTAAACCGAGCTAGTTGAGATTTTACGCGTTGAACAAGCCATGGAACTGCAAGATTTTATACCGCGCCCCCACCATTTGAGATGGGGGACGCGCGCTTGGCCTCAAGAATGGAGGCCATAAGGGAGAGGTTAGTTGCCCTACGAAATTCCAGCGAGGATATTGAGGGCTGCGCGCTAGTCTCCTCGGATGGGTTCATGCTGGTTAACCTGCTTCCCCCGGGCCTGCCTGAGGAGGATGTGGCGGCTATGTGCGCGTCCCTCCTCCACTTCGCCGAGAAGATAGTTAAGAACTTGGAGAAGGGCGAGTTTGAGATGGAGGTGGTGATGGGGGAGAGGGGGTACACGGTGATTGTGAATGTGGGTACGGAAGCCGTCTTAATGATTCTGGCCAGGAGGAAGGCGAGGCTGGGCTTCATCTACTACATGACTAAGAAGGCGGCTCAGGACCTAGCGGAGATAGTTAAGTAGGATACGGCTCCATCTTTACGCGGATTTCGGGGAATCCCTCCACCTCGGCTCCATCCCCCTCCATGGGGGAAACCTCCAGCGCCTTTATCTTGCACGTCCCTGATATGTCCCCCGCGAATGCCTTCAGTATTTCGGCGTTCTCTCGGTTTCCAGCGTATATCGTCGCCCTTGCTATTGGGGCGTTCAGGGGCATGCGCCTCGACGCTTTCTCCCTTCGTATGGTTTCTATCACGGCTACAGCCATGTCACCCCGCCTCAGGGCCTCCTCATCCACCTCGGTGGGCGTGGGCCAGGGGCTGAGGTGTATGCTCTTGTATCCCTCTCTCCACGCGTACATCCTCTGGTATATCTCCTCGGTAATGTGGGGGCAGAAGGGGGCTAGAAGCTGAATCACCCTGAACAACGCCCTATAAAGCGTGTACTGGGCGGCTCTGCGGCTCTCCTCCCCGTAGACATCCGGCTGATAGAGCCTGTGCTTCACATCCTCGATGTAGTGGTCGCAGAAGACGTGCCAGGTGAAGTTCCTAATCTCGTCGAGCGCTACGTTGAAGGCGTAGTTTTCTAGGGCGTCCGTCACCTTCTTAACGACCTCCTCGAGCTTGGCTAGTAACCATTTGTCTAGCGGCTGGGGTTCAACGCTCTCCGTGGGGGTGTAGTCTTGGAGTTGAATGCTGACGAACCTCGCGGCGTTCCAGAGCTTCCTGAGGAACCTCCACCCATACTCCGTGTCCGACCAGCGGAAGGGTATGTCGGAGCCTGTGGCGCCTCCCCCAGCAGCCCACTGCCTAGTGGCGTCTGCTCCATACTTACTCAGGACCTCCTGCGCCGCCACGTAGTTGCCCAGCGATTTGCTCATCATCCTCCCGTCGGTTCCGAGAACCATGCCGTTGATGAGGCACGCCTTGTAGGGTTTCTCCCCGAAGAGGGCTAGGTGGCGAACCATGAGGTAGTAAGCCCAAGTCCTGATGATGTCGGAGCCGGAGGGGTGGAGGTCCGCTGGGAAGAGCCTCCGGTCCATGTTGTCGGGCCAGCCGGCGTGGACGGCGCACGTGATGGAGGAGTCAAACCACGTGTCTAGGACGTCTCCGTCTGGCACGAATTTGTCGTGCCCGCACTTCGGGCACCTGTCCACCTTCGGGGGTTCCATGCGGGGGTCTACTGGGAGCCACTCCGGCTTAGCCACTATAGTCTCGCCGCATCTTTCGCAGTACCAAACTGGAATCGGTGTGGCGAACACCCTCTGACGGGAGATAACCCAGTCCCAGTCGAGGGACCGAGCCCAGTTGATGAGCCTCCACTTCATGTAGTCCGGGTACCACTTCACCTCGTGGGCGCTCCGTTCAACCTCGTCCGTGAGCGCCCGGGTCTTCATGAACCACTGCCTCCTCTCCAGAATCTCCACCGGGGTCCCGCACCTCCAGCAGACCCCGACCTCCTGAGGTATGGATTCCTCCCTCTCAACCAGCCCCATACCCCTCAAGTCCTCAACTATGGCCCTCCTAGCCTCCTTTACCGTCATTCCGGCGTATTTCCCGGCTCTTTCGTTCATTTTGCCGTCCTCATCGATTATCTGGATTACTGGGAGGTTGTGTTCCGCAACGCACTTCACGTCGGCTTTATCCCCGTACGTGCATATCATAACCGCCCCGGTGCCGAACTCTGGGTCTACATCCTCATCTTCTATCACCTTAACCGTCCTATCAGCGATGGGAACCCTGACCTCCGCTCCAACGACGCCTCGGTACCTCGCATCCTCCGGGTGAACCGCCACCGCCACGCAGGCGGGTACGAGTTCCGGCCTGGTGGTGGCGATGGTTAGGTGGCCGCCTCGCTTCAGTGGGAACTTTATGTAGTAGAGGGTTCCCGTTCTGGGTTGGTGCTCCACCTCCGCATCCGCTATGGCGGTTCTGCACCTAGGGCACCAGTTCACCGGGTGGGTTCCCCGGTAGATGAAGCCCTTCTCGTAGAGTATGATGAAGGAGAGCTGGGTTCTCCTCCAGTAGTCCGGGTTCATGGTGGCGTATTCTAGGCTCCAGTCTATGGAGCAGCCCAGCCTGATGATCGCCTCCTTCATCACCTTGATATACCTATTCACGAACTCCACGCACAGCCTCCTAAACTCGTCCGGGGAGACCTGAGTCCTGCTGATGCCGTACTCCTTCTCCACCCGAACCTCGGTGGGGAGCCCGTGGCAGTCCCAGCCCTGTGGGAAGCAGACGTTATAGCCCCTCATGCGCTTGTATCTGGCTACGATGTCGAAGTACGTCCAGTTTAGGACGTTCCCCATGTGGAAGTCCCCGGATGGGTAGGGTGGAGGCGTATCAATGCAGAATGTTGGTCTCTCCCGGTCCTCCCGGTCGAAGCGGTAGATGCCCTCTTCCATCCACCACTTCTGCCACTTCTCCTCGATCTCCTGGATGTTGAAGTCCTTGGGCAGCTTCTCAATCATCGCCATCACGCTGGGTACGACATGAGTTTAGAACCGGCGCCGATTTAAATGTTCATCGCCCTTAGGTGCCCAGCCTCCAGCTCTCTAGGTACTCCCTCTGCTCCTCCGTCAGCTCGTCTATCTTCACGCCCATCGTTTCAAGCTTTAACCGTGCTACCGTGATGTCCACTTCCTCCGGTACTAGGTAGACCCTGTTTTCCATTTTCTCGCGGTTTTTTATGGCGTACTCCGCGCATAAAGCCTGATTTGCGAAGCTCATGTCCATGACGTGGGGTGGGTGGCCCTCAGCGCACACTAGGTTCACTAGGCGTCCCTCCCCAAGCAGGTATAGGCGGCGTCCATCCCTCAGAAGATACTCATCCACGCACCTCCTGACCCTCCGCCTCCTAACGGAAATCTCCTCTAAGTCTTGAATCCATATCTCCACGTTGAAGTGGCCGGCGTTGGCTAGGATGGCTCCATCCTTCATGGCTTCCATGTGCTCCCTCCTTATCACCTTGGTGCAGCCCGTAGCGGTGATGAATACGTCCCCGATTCTTGACGCCTCAGCCAAAGGCATGACGCGGTAGCCGTCCATGAGCGCCTCCAGCGCCTTCACGGGGTCTACCTCGGTGACGATGACGTTGGCGCCGAGCCCCCGAGCCCTCATGGCTATGCCCCTGCCGACCCAGCCGTAGCCGCAGACCACTACTGTTTTCCCCGCTAGGAGTATGTTCGTCGCCCTAATCACCCCGTCTACAGCGGACTGGCCGGTGCCGTATCGGTTGTCAAAGAGCCTCTTGGTCTTGGCGTCGTTAACCGCGATGATGGGGAACCGCAGAACTCCGTCGCGCTCCATCGCCTTCAATCGTATAACGCCCGTGGTCGTCTCCTCAAATCCGCAGATGACGCTGTCAGCCAGCTCTTGGCTGGACGAATGCAACGTCGTAATGAGGTCCGCCCCGTCGTCGTGAACCAACCGCGGCTCCTTCCTTAGAACCCTATTTATGCAGTCGTAGTATTCCTCCTTCGTTTGGCCCCTCCAAGCGTAGACGCTGATTCCCTCCTCGGCTAGGGCCGCGGCGACCTCGTCCTGCGTTGAGAGGGGATTGGAGCCGCATAGGGCGATGTCCGCCCCGCCAGCCGCCAACGTCCTCACCAGAACAGCGGTTTCCTTGGTGACGTGTAGACAACAGCCGACCTTAACGCCCTCTAGGGGCTTTTCCACCCGGAAGCGCTCCGCAATCCTCCTGAGAACGGGCATGTGCGCCTCGGCCCACTCGATGAGACGCCGACCCTCGGGGGCTAATGATGCATCCTTAACCATATAATCCG
>CAZKUI010000011.1:17577-21313 GCA_964555905.1 uncultured Candidatus Bathyarchaeia archaeon
CGGGGGTCGTGAGGTTCTGGTTGGTCGCCATACCGGTGGCTGTGGCGTTCGTCTTGGTGTTCGGCATCGGCGCGTGGATTGGGTGGACGATGGCTACAACCCCGCCGCCAAAGCCCATAGAGTTCGAGGAGGAAGAGGAGGCCGAGGAGGAGGGGAAGGAGGAAACCTCGGAGTAGCGGGTCACCCATGACAGTGGGGGTCGTCCTCTGCGGCGGGCCCGGAACCAGACTCAGGCCCCTCACCTACTACTTCCAGAAGGTGATGGTGCCTGTTGGCCGCAGGCAGAAGCCCCTCTTGGAGTACGTTATCCGTTCCATGAAGTTCCACGGGATTGTAGACATTGCACTCCTTGTTAATTATAAGGCTGAGCAGATAGCGAACTACTTCGAGGATGGCTCCCGGTTCGGCGTTAGGATATCCTACTCCCACGACGACCCGAATCTAATTGGAACCGCGGGTTCCATATTTAACGCCTACAAGAACGGCGTTATTGATGCCGATGAGACTCTGCTGATTTATTATGGGGATATACTGAGCAACCTAGATTTGAGTGGGTTGGTGAGGTTTCATCTGGAGAGGGGGGCCACGGCTACACTCGCCCTGGCCTCCGGATTCCCCGTGAGGGTTGGGATAGCCGAGCTGGATGACGACGGTAGGGTGTTAGGCTTCGTTGAGAAGCCCGTGGTTAAGAGGCCTGTGAGCATCGGGGTCGCCGTGTTAGATGGGAAGGTCGTGGAGAAGCTTGGGGGTTTGGTTAAAGGTCGAAGGCTAGACCTTATGGGCGATGTAATCCCCTACTTGATAAGGGAGGGGGAGCCCGTCTACGGATACCTCACCGACGCCTTCTGGTACGATGTGGGGAGCGTGGAGGCCTACGAAAAGCTCGACCACGAACTCGTGGACGAGCTATTTAGCTATCTCTTCGAAGAGAAGGGTTAGTGACCACCACCCCGCACCTCGTCTAATATACTCCGCATTCTAACAGCATCTAAGTCCAGAAGGGGGGACTCGGATATAATCACGGGGTTTATTCCGGTTTCCACTATAACCTCGGCGAGGGGCCTAAAGTCTGGCCCATACCCCGCCTCGGATAACGTGTGGTGTTTCCTTTCCCCCTTCTCCGTGAACTCGATCTTAGAGAAGTGGGTGTGGAGGTTTTTAACCACGTCCCCACCCAGCCGCCTCTCAATTTCATCCAAGATTCTCATGTAGTCGTCCTTCCCCCTTATTGAGGCTGAGCCGTTTCTCGCGTGGAGGTGCGCCCAGTCTATCACGGGTCTAGCGGAGCCTATCTCCTCGCAAATGCGTATCACCTCCTCTAAGCTCCCCAGTTGGGATGAACGCCCCGTGGTCTCCGGGCCTAGGTAGACACCCCTGATGTTCTCCGCGTTCATGCGCTCCTCCACCGCCTTCAAGGCGTCTATGCAGATTTTCAGCGCCTCCTCCGGGCTCCTACCTTTGTAGTAACCCGGGTGAAAAACGACTATGTATGCGTTAATCCACGACGCCGCCCGCAGACACGCCATCAACCTGTCTATGCTGACGCTCACCTTCCTTCTCTCGCATAAGTTTATGTAGTAAGAGGCGTGCATGGATAACAAAACATCATAATACCGGGCCTCATCCCGAAGTTTCTCCGCGTCCCTCCGGGATATCCTCGGCCTGTCACCCCACCTTACCGCCTGATACTCAAAGGCGTCTAACCCCTCCCCGTGAAGATACCTCGGCACATCCGGGGTTTTCCTACCGAAGTTTACAGGCTTCCCAGCTGGGCCAAACCTAGGCCTATCCGCCAAAATTCACCCCTTATAGAATTCACCCCCACGCCAGATAATACTTTTCAGGAGAGGAGTATTCAAGACCTCCCATAGGAGAGTGAGACGGCAGCCGGAATCCAAGCTAGGATGTTCTGGGTTAAAACATACTTATACATCGGGTCTAAGAAGAACACAGCCTTGATGTACGGCTCCAAGCTGGAATAGAACCCCGCAGCGACGTGGTTTAGGGGGTGCAAAAGCTGCTTGATGGGAGGGGAGCCGAGGATCGCCCTCACCCCATGGATGTACGCGGAGAATAGGGGGGACGAACCGTATAGGAGCCTGACCGCACGCATAACCTGTGCGGGGTACACCAACTGCAGGGAAATGAGCACACCCGCGATGAGGGCGACTAATATGTGGAGCACGCTCCTCACAGCGAGCGCCGTGCGGAAGCCGCCGAGAGGACGCGCCTTCCTCGCCCTTCTCTTCCTGGGCTTGGGTTCCTTTATCGGTATGACCGCCAACCCCCTCCTCAGGTGCATCCAACTGAAAACGTAGACCAGCATCACCGCTGGGGGTATGAGGTGGAGGCAGGGACTCACCCTCAGAATGCGGCCCTGAAGATTTAGGGTGATGGGGACGTCCCTTAGCCTTGGAAGCATGTAGAATTGGCGGACTATTAGAACCTCGAGAGCGGCTACTAGCGCTAGGGTGGCGGCTAAGGACGCCAAATCCCTCGCGTCCCACCCAACGATGCGCCCAGCCATCCCCCATTCACACCCCCCATTGAGTAGTTTGAACCCTGTATGGGGATGGGAATTCGTGGCCGCATTTGGGGCATTTAATCATGCCGCACTGCACGAGGGATGGGCAGCCGGCGCACGAGAAGGTTCTGGCGTAGCTTACGTCAAATTTGAAGCCGCATTTAGGGCAGACGACGACCCGCCTCCTCTTGCTGCGCAGCTTCAATACGCCCACGACCAAGTTTGGTGTGGGGTCGTTATTTTAAAAAGCTTTTTCGGTGGCCGTGCAGAGGAATGCTGTGAGGTTTCCCGCCGTCGTGCTCGTTGGGGAGGGGGTTGCATGGAGCTTATCTTCCTCGGGACTGGCGGCGGCAGGTTCGTTACCATCACGCAGAAGAGGAGGACAGCGGGGATACGCCTCGTCGTAGACGGGTTTCACGCCCACCTAGACCCTGGCCCGGGAGCCCTCGTCCACTCAATAGGCGCTGGGCTTAACCCCCAGAAGCTCCGGGCCATACTCGTCTCCCACGCCCACCCAGACCACTACAACGACGCGGAGGTGATGATTGAAGCCATGACGAGGGGCGCGACGAAGAGGAGGGGGGTGCTCATCGCCCCCAGAAGCGTCCTCACCGGAAATGAAACCTGCGGCCCGGTCATATCCAGATACCACCAAGGAATCCCTGAGGCCGTCTACGAGGTGAAGCCCGGGGATGAGGTGGACCTCGGGGCGCTAAGGGTTCTTGCGACTAGGGCGGTGCACACGGACCCCGACACGGTGGGCTTCCGGTTCCACGTTGAGGGGGGCGGAGACGTGGCATACACCTCCGACACCAGCTACTTTGAGGGTATAGGCGAGTATTATAGGGGAACACGCCTGCTCATCCTATGCGTCATGAGGCCCACCGGGGAGCCGTGGAAGGGGCACATGAGCACCGACGACGCAATAAAAATCCTAAATGATACGCACCCGGAGATGGCGATAATAACCCACTTCGGCATGAAGATGGTGTTTAAGGGGCCGAGAGGCGAGGCGAAACTCCTAGAAAGGGAAACGGGAGTCCCCACGGTGGCGGCTGAGGACGGAATGAGGGTGGAGGTGAAAAAGGAGATACAAGTAATCTCCAGAAGGGAAGCACAACGGGGTCTAGCGGAATTTATGGGCTAGTTACGTTCCCGCTCCAGCCTGCTTAGGATATCCTCCTTCGCCTTTCTCGCCATCTCCATCACCTC
>CAZKUI010000012.1:0-20712 GCA_964555905.1 uncultured Candidatus Bathyarchaeia archaeon
GGCGCTGAGGGCTTTTCGGGATTACTTGAGTTTCTTGGGTAGGTCTGAGAGTACTATAAGGCGTTATATGTACGTTGTTCGGGATTTTGTTGAGTTTTGTGGGGGTTCTCCTCGTTTTACGAGGGAGGCTGTGATCGGCTATATCTCTGGTCTACGTGAGAGGGGTTTTTCCGGGACTTACCAGAAGTTCGCCTATGCGGTTCTCTCCCGCTTCTTCAGGGCGTTAAGCGTTCCCTGGCCCTTTGAGAAGGGCGAATCCCCGAAGGCCAGCGAGCCGAACAGGCCCTACTTCACGCTTGAGGAGATTAGGGCGATACTAGATTACGTAGACACGCATGCAAACCCCAGAGACCGGGCTCTCATCCGGGTGGCCGCCACGGTCGGCTGTAGACGGATGGAACTTCAGAGGATGAATAGGGAGGACTTCGACCAAGAGAACTGCAGGATATACATTAGGACGGGGAAGAGGGGTAAGCCGAGGTGGAGGAGGCTAGACCCAGAGACCTGCAACGCCCTAAAGCGTTACCTAGCGTCTAGGGACGACGATGAACCCGCCCTATTCAGGTCTAGGAGGGGCGGAAGAATAAGCCTAGTGGAGCTCTCAAGGATACTGAGGAAGTACTTGGTCGGGGCTGGAATCAGGAAGCCTGGAGCCGGATACCACAGCTTCCGCCGTGGCCTAGTCACCATACTCCACAGCAGGGGCATCTCCGAGAGGGAGCTCCAAGAGTGGATGGGCTGGCAGACACCCTTCATGCCCCACCAATACATACAGCTAATGCCAACGAAGGTGGAAGAAAAAGTTACGAAGGTCCACCCCCTCTTTCACGGGAGAGAGGGCGCTGAGAAGAGGTAAATGCTCCTGTTAGGAACGTGTCTACGAGGAAATTTTAGATGGAAAAATATGTGGGTGGCGAAGGAAGCCTATTCGCCCCGCTTTTCGCCCCGCCTTACAGTCTTCAACGCTACGTATCCCAATGGTGCAGACAGGAAGGCCAGCCAGATTTCCGGTCTAAGGAGTCCAGTACCTAGCGTTCCCGCGGTTAGCCACTCCCACGTCCACCCTTCGCCGGACAAGTAAGCGAGTAACGTTCCGAGCCCATCCGCGCCGACGATGAGCAGGTATACCGCCCCGTAGGTCGCTGAGAGCAATGCGCCAACGAGAACGAAACCTATTGCTTCATACCTCGCCTTCCATAGGGGTACGGCCCCGAGGAAGACGGCGCCGATGACTAGCGCCGCAAATCCACCGAATAGGTCGTCGCATGGAAGCCCCAGCAGGGATAGATTGCCTCCGGGCGCTATAAACCAGTTCCAAAACGCCGTTGCGAACTCGACAGAGCCGACTACGATGTAGAGCGCTCCTAGGATTGCGGCGTAGACCGCCATGCATTTACCGAAACTCTTACTGAGCTCCATAACTTTCACCTCACGCATATCCTAAACCATGACCAATGTAGATGATTGCTAGAGACGTGATGTATGCCAGTATCAATCCGTAGACGACCGTGAAGAGGGTCCACTTCCACGAGTTGGTCTCCTTATATATGATGCCGACGGTTGCGACGCACGGTATGTAGATTAACGTGAAGGCCATGAAGGCGAACCCCGTAAGAGGGGTGAAAACTCCATGGCTTCTAATAACCTCCTGTATCTCCTCTATCTCGCTTTCCTCCCCCAGCCCGAAGATAACCGCGAAGGACCCAACAACTATCTCTTTGGCTATGAAGCCGAAGAAGAGGGCGACAGCGCCCCTCCAGTCGAAGCCGAGCGGGCGGAAGATCGGCTCGAGGCCGCGGCCGAGCATCGCTAGGTAGGTTTCCTCTAAGGGTGCACCCCACGGATAGCTCGAGAGGAGCCAGACCACTATGATGCCACCTAGGATTATCGTCCCAGCCTTCTTTAAGAATAGGGAGCCCCTCTCCCACATGTGGATTAGCGTGCTCTTAAGTGTGGGCATCGCGTACATTGGAAGTTCAAGAATGAATGGCGAGGGCTTACCCTTGAAGTATGGTATCGTCCTTCTAAAGAGCAGTGCCATAAGCACGGCTAAAGCTATTCCAAGGATGTACATGGAGTATGTGCCAGCAGCGGCGTATGAGCCGAGGACCGCTCCACCAATAAGGATGTAGACGGGTAGTCTGGCGCTGCAGGACATTAATGGATTTACAAGTATCGTCAGTATGCGGTCCTCCTCCCTGTCTATGGTTCTCGTCGCCATAACTCCCGGAATGTTGCACCCGAATCCCAGCAGCATCGGAATGAAGGATTTCCCGTGCAACCCGAGCTTGTACATCAACCTGTCTACCACGAAGGCCGCTCTGGCGAGGTACCCGCTGTCTTCGAGTAGGGAAAGCCCGAAGAATAGGAAGAATATTGGCGGGAGGAAAACAAGTACTCCCCCAAGCCCGCCGAAGATTCCGTCGGCTACGAATCCTGCTAGCTGCTCGTTAGCGATTACCGAGCTTGATACTTGCCCAAGCCAGCCGAATAGGGCGTCTATCATATCGGAGAAGGGGGCTGAAACGTCGAATGTGAAGCGGAAAAGAGCCCACCAAAATGCGAGGAAGATCGGTATGCCTACGTACTTATTCAGAAACACCCTATCAAGCAAGTCTGAGAGGGTTAGAGGCCTCTCTCCCCTCATAACCTTCGGTAAGATCTTACTTATGAATTCGTATCGGCGCTCGGCAAAGTAGACCTCAGGGTCTTCCCCAAGCACTTCTCTAGCTTTCAAGCTCATCGGATCACCTCCAAAATTTCATCTCTATACGGGCTTTTCTCGACCTCTTTGAGGACTTCCTCGTCCCCTTCGAGGACCTTAATTGCGAGCCACCTCGTTGGGTACCTGCTGGAGAGCTCTCTATCCTTGAGTATGGCCTTCTCCACCCTTGAGATCAGCTCTTCAGCCTCTTTCCCGTATCCGATCGTTATCTTTCTCTTCTTTCTTTCCTTTGCGGTCGCAATTATTGTCTCCAGTAGTTCCTTGATGCCCTCCTTTGTTGTCGCGACAGTTGGCACTACAGGAACCCCAAGTATTCTGGAAAGGGCTTCTACGTCTATTCTGTAGCCCAAGCTCTTCGCTACATCGTACTTGTTTAGCGCGATGACGACGTTCGCCTCGAGCTCCAAAAGTTGAAGGGTTAGGTACAGGTTCCTCTCGAGGTTTGACGCATCGACGATATCCACCACGACGTCGGGCTTCTCCTTAACTATGTAATCCCTCGCGATCAGCTCGTCTATTGAATGGGCGGTAAGGCTGTAGGTTCCCGGTAAATCGATAATCTCTATCTCCTCTCCCTTGTACAGGCATTTTCCCTCCTTCTTCTCAACGGTCTTTCCAGGCCAGTTCCCGACGTGAGCCCTCCCTCCGGTGAGGTCGTTAAATATCAGGCTTTTACCCACGTTTGGGTTTCCTATTAGGGCGACCCTTATCGGCATGTGCTAACCCTCCGGGTCCACAAATATCCTCATGAGCAACCCCCTTCCAAGCGCAATCCTCGACCCCCTCACGTCGACGAGTGCTGGGCCAGGCGAGTTTGAGAACAAAAGCTTCACCGTTGCGCCGGGGGTGAAACCTAGCTCTGAGAGCCTCCTCACTAAGCCTCTACCTCCTCTAATTTCGACGACCTTCGCCTCGTTGTTTTCGGGTAGCATCGCGAGTGGGATCTTCATTACTCGTTTCCCTCCCCAACTAGAACGTAGACGTTCTCGCTTTCTTTCTTCCTCAAGCTTAGGTTGTACCCTTTCAGAAGGAATTCAATCGGGTCGCCTAGCGGGGCTCTCCTGACAACGGTGATCTCCGTCCCTCTGGTTAATCCCATATCGAGTAGTCTTCTGCGGAGGGCTCTATCTCCAGTAACTTTTGAGATGATCCCTCTTTCTCCGGGTTTCAGTTCGCTTAGCCGAACTTCCATGAGATTTCCCTCAACTTAGGATAAGAATCGTTAGGTCTATTTTTCGTTTGCCCTAAAAAAATTAGAAAGTAAACGAGAATATCGAAAAAAGTTAGGTGAAAACTTAATTTCCTAACAAAGACGTTCCGCGGATCTTTCCTCCTCCCTTCTGCAGTACTCCTTAAATTGTTCGATCCACCTTCTTATGAACTTTGGGCGTTCAGGGGCTTCCGTAATAAACCTAACAAACCTTGTAAACTGCAGTATTGTCTTGGGGTCGAGTTGATGTTCAAGGATGTGGGAATCCCTTAATGCGATGTCCTCGGGTACTAAAATAATCTCTAAGAACTTCTTAAACATGTCGTGTCTTTCTTTGATTGCTTTAGCTAACTCCCTTCCTCGCGGCGTGAGGGTGACGCCGCCATACCTTTCATAATGGATGAAACCTTCATCACGAAGTTTCTTCACCATCTCAACAGCAGTTGACGGCTTTACACCCAATTTCCCCGCAATGTCCTTAATGCGGGCGAATCCCTTTCGCTCGACGATCTCGTATATGGTTCTCAGGTAGTCCTCCGCCCTCCTCGAAAGACCGGTACTCATAATGCGGTTCGCCTAATAAATTTAGGGTATCCTAATTTATAAAATTTTAAGGTACGTGGCCAGTGGAGGAGAGGGTGGTGAAGGCGCACCCGCTGTTCCGAGAGGATGAATCATAAGGTTTATATGCACGTTCATGCCCTTCAACACAAAGGTTGGTTGGAGAATTTGGTGAAAGCCGGATTTTGGTTAGGCGCCCGTGGATTTGGCACAGGAGATGTTGAGCTTACTGATGAGGGGATTAACGTCAAGCTGCCTGCAGGCCTTCTCAAGTTCGCGGTTTTCGGCATGCTCAGCCACTTCATGAGGGGGAAGGAGATATTACTTCCATACACGAGCATCGTGGCCGTCGGCATCAGCAAACACGGACTCATGAGGACGAAGTGCGTAGACATCACATTCCTAGATAAGGAAGGAAAGGGAAGAAAGCTAATTTTCGCCCCCTACGTCGGCAGGCTTAAACCAAAGTACATATCGGAGGAGTGGGTTGAAACCATAAAGGAGCGCGTGTCAGCGGCTAAGAGCGCGCCTCCACCAGCGGTGCAAATGCCGGTGCAGCCGACCGCGCCATCCGCACCTGAGCCGCAGGTTGTGGTGAACTTCTGCCCCAACTGCGGTAAGAGGGTCTCTCCGGGAGATAAGTTCTGTAAGGCGTGTGGCACTCCACTCCGCTAGTAGGGGTGTCACCCACCCATCTTTTTAGGCATCCTGCGTAACACCTCTCCCTTGGAGAGTTTGACGGATTGAGTTCACACAGAGGTAGACGCGGGAGGGGCGCCCCACCCCGCAGGATGGGGGTTAGGCGTGAGAGGGAATTGGTGAGGGAGGCGTGGTCCTCCGGCCTCTACGCGGTGAGGAGCCCAGCCTCCGGGGCTGGAACCGCCATGCCCAGGCCTGATTTGATCATTTTCGGTAGAGGGGGTGTGGTGGATGTCGTGCAGATTAAGACTACGCGTAGACGGAGGGTTCGGTACACGCCTGAAGATTGGAGGGACGAGTTGGAGGTAGCCGACAGGCTTAGGAGGCTCGGCTTCAAGGTTCGCGTGCTCCTAGACTTCACCCTAATCCTAGGCGGGGGTCTACAATCCATCCATAAGAGGTTTGTGGTAGACGGGCACGAAAATTGCGCATTAAACATTAGCTATAACGGAAAGAGAAAAGAAATTACGCATTATTGGGTAGAAAAATGATGGGAGCTAGGCGGGCTTCGTCTCTATTTTTATGATGCGCCTACGCTCCAGCCTCCTCATTGCGTCCATAAATTCGTTTCTTTTCCCGCCCTGAAGCCTAAAGTGCCTTATAAGGTCCTTAACTTTCACCCTTTTACGACTCCTCCCTCTAAGCTTCTCGTTCAGGTAGGATACGATGGATTTCTCTATCTTCCCGCACTTCCACGTGGTGTTACGCAATAAAACCACGAAGGCCTCAACCGTTCTCCTCTTACGGGAACGTTGGCCGACGGCCTCACTCATGGCGCTCACTTAACATATTGCTATAAGGGCATATAACATTTTCATGTGACGACACGGTGGTGAATGCTGGCTTTTGGGCGGTGTTCACATCCTTATTTATACCTTTGGTCTTATGCAGATGAACTTCGCCGCTGGGCTTAACGCCCTAGCTCCGCCCCCCTCCGAGATGATGCGCATGATTTTATGGGGTTCTAGAACCTTTACGCACCCAACCATGGTAACGCCCCTGCTGAAAAGTGCATCCGGAATTATGCCGGCGGTTGGGCCTACTACGCATATCTCCCTCGCCCCCTGGGCGAGGCTCAGCAGTCGGTCTATGGTCTTGTTTGGTATGGCGCTCCCCGTTATGACGGCTACATCCGCCCTTGGTAGGACATCCTCGCATACGGTGTCCGGGAGTGCATCCGAGAATCTGAGTTGGGGGTTTCGCTCTAGGATGTAGAGGTGCTTCACCCGCCCCCGGATTGCCTCGGCGATGGGCACCATGTAGCCTACCATCACGACGACATCGCTTCGCTTAATCCGTATGGACTTAGATATGCCCCCCTCGCTGATGCGATACTGGTTGATTCCAATTCTCATGGCGGCTTGGGAGAGGGCGTTCAGGGCGGCTACGCCCACCACGCTCTGACTTAGGTCCCAGGAGCGGGACATACACGCGATTTTTATGGCGGGCTTCCCGGACAGCGTTCCGGCGCCCCGGGCAACCCTGATCGGCCTCAGCTCCTCCGGGAAGGAGTAGCATAGGCCCACGTCCCCCGTGCTCAACCTAACTCCGGCGTATCTGACGCCTATGCGGACCTCCTCCGCTACGATGCTGTCTACGTTCGGTATCCGCTGTTTGACTAGGCGTAAGGCGTCCTCTATAACCCCGCTCCCCACGAAAATCCCCTCAGGTGTATGGAACTGAGATATTATTAAGGTTCGTAACCCAGATTTTGCGGTGTTAGGAAAAGTTTAGTTAGGGTGTTATGGAAAGCTTTAGGCGGGCTTGAGGGAGGGGACGGCGCTGAGTGGGTGGAGGGGCGTCAAGTGGGCGGTGGCGACGGTAGCCATCGCCTTCGCCGCGTCTACGCTCATTTGGTTAGGTCTCATGGCGGTCATGGAGACCCAGTACCCCGTGATGGTCGTCGAGTCTAATAGTATGTATCCGACGTTGAAGGTGGGGGACCTGATACTCGTGCATGGGGTTAAGGATCCATGTGACATACGGGTTGGGGACATAATCGTGTTTAGGAAGCCGATTAACCCCGGCGGCAAGCCCGTCGTCCATAGGGTTGTTAAGAAGGTGTATAGTCATGGTGAGTGGCGTTTCGCCACGAAGGGGGACAACAACCCGGACTCCCTATACTGGGAGAGGGACTTCTCAAGCGAGTACATAATTGGGAAGGTGGTCTACGCCATCCCCCTCCTCGGTTACGTGGTGCTCTTCATGCGCACGCCCCTCGGGGCAACCATAACAATCATGGCGATGATAACCGTGCTCGTAATAGGCATCAAAGCCGCCGAGGAAGAGTAAGCGTTTATGGTGAAAGCCATGAATCTGAGGGAACTATTGAGCGAATTCGGGTTAAACGGCGCTCTTCTAGAAGTTTTGGAGGCGGTGTTGGTAAAGATGGCGGAAGACGGGCTTCTGGCGTATGAACGTTTGGCGGAGCTTGCGAGGTCGGCGGCCGGTGGAGGCGTAGACATCCAAGAGTTACTGGAGGATTTGATTCTCACGGGGCAGAACCTGCACCTCTTCTTTCAGGGTAGGAGCACGGATGGAACCTTAGAGTGGAACAGTGCATACTGCCTCCCCAACCCGGGGGAAGTCTACATCATGCCCCCCGTGATTAGGCGATTAATTCTGGATGCATCCCGCGGCGGGCTGGACTGGCGTGCATCCGTGGAGGCGTGCCTCCGCGAATTGGGGGAGAGGGACGCCCATTCCATATCGCTTCTGGTGGAGGAGCTCGTGCGAGGCGCTCATGGCGGTCTGCTAACGGGAGCTGAGATTAGGGATGCGTGTCTTCGGCTTGGCATTCCACGGGAGAGGGTTAGCCCGCTCATAGCCGAACTGAAGGGCGCCGGGATAATCAGCCCTAGGGTGAGCGGAGCCATACTCTCCGGCAAAGCTAGAGACAGCCCCGTCTACATACTCAACAAAACCCTAGCTAGGGTGGCGAAGCTCGCCAACAGTGAGTAATATTATAACGGTTTACGGAATTTCAGGGGAGGTGACGCACTTGCCCAGCGTGTATATGGGCCGTCTACTACGGGTGGATTTGACCAGCGGGAGGGTTCGAGTGGACGAATTAGGCGAGGGCGTCCTGCGTAATTATATTGGCGGTAAGGGAATCGGAGCCCGCATCCTCTACGACGAACTCCCCCCTCTGGTAGACCCACTTCACGAATCTAATATCCTCCTATTCGCGACCGGCCCGGTGGTCGGCCTACGCCTCTCCGGGGCGTCTAGGCTCGCGGCGTTCTTCAAGTCTCCACTTACTGGTATATGGGGTGAATCCTACTGCGGTGGGTATATAGGCCCGGAGCTGAAGTACGCTGGGTTTGACGCCGTGGCAATCCGCGGTAAGTCCGAGAAACCCGTCTACCTCCTAATTGAGGATGGAAGGGCTGAATTAAGGAGCGCCGAGCATTTGTGGGGCGTGGACGCCCTAGAAGCTGAAAGGGCGATAAAGAAGGAGCACGGCCGGAAGTTTCAGATCCTCACCATAGGGCCAGCCGGGGAGAACTTGGTGAAATTCGCGTGCGTGTGCCACGCTGGGGGCCGCCAGTTTGGGAGGTGCGGAGCTGGGGCGGTCATGGGCTCCAAGAGGCTGAAGGCGGTGGCGGTTCGGGGGACGGGGAGCGTCGAGGCGGCGAACCCCGAGGGCTTGGAGGAGTTCCGGGAATGGCTTGAGGGGAGGCTCAAGGACAGGCTGTCGGGGCTAGGCTGGTTTGGAACCCCGGGCATCATCAACCTCGTAAATAGGGTCGGGGCGCTCCCCACCAGAAACTGGACGGAGGGGAGGTTCGACGGCATAGAAAACATAGAACCCGCACTCCTCAGGGAGAAGTTCATGAAACGCAGCAGATCCTGCTACGCCTGCGTGGTGGGTTGCGGGAAGCTCTCCTCCGTTGATTCGGGGGTCTACGCTGGGGCTGGGGTGGAGGGCCCGGAATACGAGACCCTGTTCGCCCTCGGCCCCCTCTGCGGCGTGGACAGCCCGGAGGCGGTGATAAAGGCGAACGAGCTCTGCGATAGGCTGGGAATGGACACCATATCAGCTGGGAACGTCGCGGCGTTCGCCATGGAGCTCTACGAGAGGGGAATCCTAACTAGGGAGGAGCTAGGCGGCCTAGAGCTGAGATTCGGGAACCACGAGGCGCTCATGAAGCTCCTTGAGATGATCGCCTACAGGAGGGGGGTTGGAGACGCCTTAGCGGAGGGTGTCCGCGGCGCCTCCAAGAGGATTGGTAGGGGCTCCGAGAACTACGCCATCCACGTAAAGGGGTTGGAGCCCCCCGGCTACGACCCGAGGGGATTGAAGGCTGTGGCGCTGGCGTACGCCGTCTCCAGCCGCGGAGCCTGCCACCTGAGGCACGTGGCGTACAGGCCAAACCTCACGGGCGAGCACCCCTTTAAACCGGGGGTTAAGGTGGACAGGCTCTCCTACGAGGGGCAGGCGGAGATGGTGAAGGAGCTTGAGGACTTCTACGCCCTAGTAGACTCGATGATCCTATGCAGGTTCCACTGCCTCCCAACCATAGGCCCAATACTCTGGGAGGAGCTGGCTAAGCTCTACAGGATTGCCACCGGATACCCGGCCAGCGTCAGCCAGCTGAGGGAAACCGCTGAGAGAATAAACAATCTGGTTAGGGCGTTCAACGTCAGGGAGGGGGTCTCAAGAGCCGACGACACGCTCCCACGGAGATTCTTTGAGGAGCCGGTGGGCGGAGAAGTGGTAGACAGGGAAGGCTTTAAGCGCATGCTAGACGAGTTTTACGGGCTTAGGGGCTGGAGTGGGGATGGCAGACCGAGCATCCCTTAGCCAGCTAGAATCTCAATAATCCTCGGGAATATGTACTCGGCTACATCCCTCCTGTAGCCGCCGCCCGTGATGATGAGGTATCTACCCCGGCAGACCCTCTCGGCGCACGTCTTCACCAGCTGAACCAGCCTCGGGAAGAACTGCATGGTTAAGCCCAGGTCTCCGTAGTCCCCTTGGCACGTGTCGTGGCCTAGGAAGTGGAATATGAGCTTTGGCTTGAACTCCTCCACCCTCGGAACGAACTCACGCATCACCAACTCTAGGTAGGCCCCGTCCGTTGTGCTCCAGCCCACGTCTACATCCACCTTCGTCCCGCCATCCTCCACCAAGCTCCGGTCGCAGAAGCACACGTGCAGCACGTCCCTATCCCCCATGAAGATGGCCCTACACCCATCCCCATGGTGGCGATCAGTATCAAGTATGGCGAACCTCCCAGGCCCAAACTTCTCCCGGAGGTTCGCTATAGCTGGTCCAGTGCACGATAGGTACGTGCCTCCCCAGGCGCTGTCGGGCCCAGCGTGGTGGCCAGCCGCGACGTTAAAGACGAGCGCGGCGTCTATCTCACCGCGCATGATGCGTTCTGCGGCCTCCACGCACCCACCCACGGAGAGCCTAGCGCCATGGTAGTACCATGCGTCCCTAACCCTCTCTAGGAGGCTGGGGCTGTGGACCTTCAGTAAGAGCTCCTCGGATACGGGTTTAGGCTTGTAGAGCCTGACGTTTGGGAGTTTTACGGCTTCTTTCATGGCCTCCGGAAAGCCCGCGAACTTGTTTCCGATGATGGGCCAGTCCCTCCCCCTGAGTTCCTCGTGGAAGAAGACCCCGACCCTCAACTCGACCATCTAACGATGCTTTCAACCACCTAGCTTTTAAAGTTAAATTGTGACATTAGTAGTGGTGGAGATGGCGGAGTTCTCCAAGGTTTTGGAGTCGGCTTCCCTCGGTCGCTTCCACTACACGCTCCTCGTCATGGGTTGCCTCGTCTACGCCCTCACGGCCATGAACACCATGCTCATCGGGGCAACCCTACCATCCATCATCAGGGACTGGGGGCTAGGCAAGGTGGAGGTGGGTTTGCTCCTGAGCGCCGGATACGCGGGCATGTTCGTGGGCGCCCTGAGCTGCGGTTTTCTCGCGGATTTGATTGGTAGGAGGAGGACGCTGGCGTTCACCATCACCCTCATGTCCATCTTCACGGCGCTGTGCTCCACCGCTTGGGACACAACGTCCATGGCGTTCATGAGGTTCCTAGCGGGGGTCGGGCTTGGGGGTGCGCTACCCCAGCCGGGGGTCTACATCTCCGAGTACGTGCCCTCCCGCCATAGGGGCCGCTTCCTAGGCCTCGTAGAGGCGTCCTGGGCTTATGGTGCGCTCCTAGCCGTTCTGTTCCCATACATGCTCATCCGCTACGGGTGGAGGCTCACATTCCTAGTGGCGCTCACCCCGCTACTCCTACTCCCGCCGGTATTCCTTCTCGTCCCGGAGTCCATCCGATACTTGGAGGTCCACGGTAGACGGGAGGAGGCGGTGGCCATACTCCGAAGACGCGGCCTCATGCCGGATGGCGGCCACCCATCTGGGGGACGCATCTGGGAGCTCTGGTCTAAGGGCTACCGAAGGAGAACTCTGCTCCTCTGGATACTTTGGTTCAGCCTCGTCTACACCTACCACGGCATATTCATCTGGCTGCCAACCATATACGCCGAGTTGAAGGGCCCGGCGGGAGCCCTCTACAGGGTTATGCTAATTACGTTGCTCCAGATACCGGGCTACTACAGCGCCACCGCGCTCCTAGACACCGCTGGGAGGAAGCCCGTTCTAGCGGCTTACCTCACCATGGCGGGGGTTGGGTGCGCCCTCCTATCGGCCTCCGGGGCCGCCCAGATGTTCGCTTGGAGTTGTATGATATCCTTCTTCAACCTAGGCGCGTGGGCCGGCCTCTACACCTACACCCCGGAGCTTTACCCAACTAGGGTGAGGGGGACGGGTTCGGGCGCCGCCGCCAGCGTCGGAAGGGTCGCGGGAATCCTCACCCCAACCATAACCGGGTTCCTCCTAGCCGCGGGGGGCCTATCGCAGACGTTCCTAGTCTTTGCTTTAATGCACCTAGCCGCCGCCGCGGCCGTGCTAATTTTAGGTGTGGAGACAAAGGGTAAAACGCTGGAGGAAATCTCAAAGTGACCATGAATTCTCCACAGAAACACGCAAACCTGCGAGGGACGTTTGGGCACCAGCCTTAAGGATTTATAAAGGAGTGTGCTCAAAAAACTTTAAATAGTTAACCAGCGGGGGTGAGAGAGGCGTCTAACCCTAAACCTGTTATTAATATTGAGAATGTGGTGGCATCCGCAACTCTTAACCAGAAGGTGGACCTAAATGCCGTGGCAACTTCCTTTAAGAACGTGGAGTATAGGCCTGAGCAGTTCCCTGGTCTTGTTTTCAGATTGAAGAGGCCTAAAACGGCGACGTTAATCTTCAATTCCGGGAAGATGGTGTGCACCGGCGCTAAGAGCGAGAAGGATGCTAAGAGGGCTATAAAGAATGTGGTTAAGGCGTTGAAGGACGCGGGAATCATCATAGTTGGCAAGCCTGGGATAAAAATCCAGAACATAGTGGCATCCGCAAATCTAGGGGGGAGAATAGATCTAGAGAAAGCCGCGTATACGCTGAAGCGCACCATGTACGAGCCGGAGCAGTTTCCCGGGTTAATCTACAGAATGGAGGACCCTAAGGTGGTCATTCTTCTATTCGCCAGCGGGAGGCTCGTCTGCACGGGAGGGAAGAGTGAGGAGGAGGTTCACAAGGCGATTCACAAGCTTCATAGGATGCTTGAGGAAGGAGGCCTCATAGAATACGAGTGAACGTCCTTCCTTTTATTTTTATAATCGCCGCTTTTCCACCCCTAAACTTGGAGGTTCGGTCAGCGAGGTCTTTCGGCGTTTTGCTCTGTGGTTAGCCGATTATCTCAACCGGGGTTCCTAGGGCGTGTCCCGGTAGGCCCCTCCTAAATCTCGCCCTCACGTGGCCTCTGTTCCCGTGGGTGTCTACGATTTTCCCGATAATCCTGCGCCTCCCCACGGGCCAGGCGACCTTCCTCCCGATGAGCCTAGCGGCCTCGCTGGCTGAGTTCACGTCTGGAAACTTTATTATACACTCCCTCGGCCTCTGACTTCTAGGCCCGATTCTGTAGCTCACCACGTAGCCGAGGAGCGCCATGCCAAGGCAATCTAATTTGTGGGACACACCTAAATCCTTTATTCTCCCCGCGCTCCACGAGGGCCTTAGGTGTTGCGTCCTTGAAGTGCATAATCGTCTACGGTAGGGGTTTGGATGCTAACGACCACCAGCTCTACTTGGCGTGTAAACGCTTGGTGGGTGATGTTTCGCTCATTAGGGTGTCAGACCTCTCGGCGTACGTCGGCTCTGATGGGGTGCGCTTCTGGCGTGGGAGCCGGGAGGTCACCGGGGTGGAGCTGTGTTTCCTTCGTTCCCTCGGCTCTGGCGGTCTTGAGAGGGTGATGGCGAGGGTGGGCGTACTAGAGTGCATGAAGGCTCACGGAGCCGCGGTGATTAACAGCGCCTACGCCCTTTTGAACGCCAAGAATAAGTTTTACTCGTCGGCGAGGTTGGCGGAGGCGGGCTTGCCGGTGCCGAAGACCTACCTCACGGAGTCGGCACACTGGGCGTATAGGGCTACTCAGGGTCTACGCTGCACCGTCTACAAGCCGCTCCTAGGCTCCATGGGCTTCGGCTCCATGAAATTTGAGGACGCCGACATGGCGTTCAACGCCTACAGGAGGTTGGAGGAACTCGGGCAACCCCTCTACGTGCAGGAGTATGTAGAGGCGGCGCGCGACCTCAGGGTCATGGTCGTAGACGGTGACGTCATAGCGTCCATGGAGAGAGTTCCACCAAAAGGCGAGTGGAGGGCGAACGTAGCCCGGGGCGGGGCCGTTAAGCCGGCACGCATCTCGGAGGACGTTGAAGAGGCTTCCATCAGGGCGGCTGAGGCCCTGAACCTATTCTACGCTGGGGTGGACGTGCTAGAAACGCGTGAAGGCCCCGTCCTGTTAGAGGTGAACGGCTCCCCCCACTGGCAGGGTCTACGGGAGGCCACGGGGGTGGACGTGGCTGGGAGGCTGGTGGAGGCGGCAATACGCCGCATCAAGAGGTGAGTGAACACGCCGGTTATAACCTGAGTTTTCACCCCTCCCAACTCTTGATTTAATCAAGTAAATATTAAGGTGCATGTTATGGCGATATACATATTGCAATCATCGTGATAAAAAGTTTAATATGAACGTGCAACGGGGGCTGGTGCTAGTGTGAGGGTTTAAAGTCTCCCTTGGGGGGTATATGTTGGCGAGGCGTAGAAAACCTCGTCTTTTGTGCAGCTACTGTGGTAGAAGGATAACCTCACGCGACTATATCGGTGCATCCCTAGATTTCAAGTATCTGTTCTTCCGTTGCCGCAGGTGTGGCTTGATTATGGAGTTGAAAAGCGGGGAATTTGATGAAGACCTTGAGTGAGTGAACCAATTAACGGGAAGCCTAGCCGCGCAGCCCAGCTCGTAGAAGCGACCTTGCGAGTAGGCGTGCCACCCTCAACGGCTCGGGAACCGCCCCGTGGAGGGTGAACTTGTCCAACAGGATTTTCGCCTCGTTCTCATCCATTCCTAAAAAGCGGACTAGGATTGTGTGTCCCGTGTGGAGCTTTATCGGGGTTCTGGCTCCATTCCTGCGGTAAACCTCAACCCTCAGCGTCCAGTCGTCCGGGAAGTACTCCATGAAGTATTTTTCTAGCCCCTCGGACTCCTCGTACGTGACGCATATCAGCGGGGTTTCTAAGCTTTCAGCCAGCCTTGGTAGGTCTACTACGTTGTACCAGCTGATGATGCACCCGTTGAGGAGTAGCACGTTTATGTCGTCTCTCCTCAGCCCCTTGTATAATCTTATGATGCTGTCCGTGGCGTCCATACCCCCAACCGTGGTTGTTGAGAAGCCGAAGCCGTCTACGATGAGGTCAGCCCTCATCACAACCCCGGCCAGTATGGACTTCTCCCGCCCCTTCACGAAGCTCTCGGCGACCCCGAGCGCCCTAACACCACGCTTGTCTACGTGTAGAGGCATCCCCGACTAGATTTATGGCACGCACATCCATAAAAGCTGAAGGTCGCAGGCGCACTTTAAAGATTGAAAATCCATGTGCGGTGGGTGGTGATTTTGCTCGTAACCCTCGGCGGGGGTGTGGGGGCCTCCCGGTTCCTACAAGGCCTCGTGAGGGTCGTTCCCCCGGAAGAGCTAGTCGTCATAGTAAACACGGGGGACGACATAGAACTGCACGGGCTGCACATATCCCCGGACGTAGACACCGTCATGTACACCCTAGCGGGCTTGGTAGACGAGGAGAGAGGCTGGGGAATCCGAGGCGACACATTCCGCTGCCTAGAAATGCTAGGTAGATACGGCTGCGAAACGTGGTTTAGGCTCGGGGACATAGACCTAGCCACCCACATCTACCGAACGCACCTACTGAGGCGGGGTATGAAGCTGAGCGAGGTGACAGACCTGCTCCGCAGGCTTCTCGGAGTCAAGGCCAGAATAATACCGATGACGGATGATAGGGTGGAGACTTGGATACGCACACCAACAGGCGAGATGCACTTCCAAGAGTACTACGTGAAGAGGGGGGCCGTAGACCCGGTGTTGGGGGTGGTTTACCGCGGTATAAAAGATGCATCCCCCGCCCCCGGGGTTCTGGATGCCATACGAGACGCGGATGGGGTGATAATCTGCCCCAGCAACCCGGTAGTCAGTGTGATGCCCATACTCTCCATTAGGGGCGTTCGCGGGGCCCTTAAAAGAACCGACGCTAGAGTGCTTGCTATAAGCCCGATTGTGGGCGGGGCTCCGGTTAGGGGCCCAGCGGATAAGCTCATGAGGGGGCTGGGAGCGGAGGTCTCCGCCTACGGCGTCTCTAAGTTATACTCGGACGTGCTGGACCACTTCATCATGGACCGCAGGGATGAGGAGCAAAAAACGAGGATTGAGGAGCTTGGTATAGATGTAACGGTTGCGGACACCATCATGAGGAGCTTGGAGGATAAGGTGAGGCTTGCTAGGGTTGCGGTGGAGGCGTTGGGCGTATAAGCTTTACCCATTTTTGGGTAGCTACTTTTAAATAAGTAGTTGGTGAAACCGCCACCGGTGGCGTTTCATGGCGGTTAAAACGAAGTCCGTAGCCCTAGTGGCGGTGATGGGCGCCCTCGGGAACGCCCTGTTCATCGTCTCCCAATCCATGGTGAGGTGGGGAAGCCAAGTCTCCCTAGACCTGTCGCACATAGCCACGTTCGTCGCCGCCATCTACGGGGGTCCATCCCTGGGACTAGTAACGGGACTGCTCGTGGGCGTGGGCCCCGGGATATACTACGGATTTCTCGACAGCCTTGGATTTCTTGGGCTCATCGGCCTTCCGGTTGGGAAGGCGATAACCGGGTTCTCCACGGGTCTCCTATCTAGGAGGTTGGGTGTTGGGGAGGGTTCTTCGCTTAAGGCTGCGGTGGCTGTTCTTCTAGGGTACGTGCCTGAGTGCATCTACACCGTGTTCTTCTTTAAGGTTCTGGTGGCGGTGTTTCTGCCCGCCATCGCTGGTTACCTCGTCGCCTTTCTAACTCCAATACTCGTCAAGGCGTGGGTTGAGGTGGTGCTGATGTCCGCGTACGTGGGCGCCCTAGCGGGGAACAGGGGCTTCACGGAGTTCATGAGGAGGCACTTCGCCGTGGAGTCCGCTTAGCCCCCCCGCGTCCACCGTATCTCTGGTAGAGGTTGTGGTGTAATCCGAGGGAGTCTAGGACTTTACCAACCACGAAGTCCACCAAATCCCCTATGCTCTCCGGCTTGTGGTAGAATGCGGGGCATGCGGGGAGTATCCTAACCCCCATCTCCGCTAGGGTGAGCATGTTCCTTAAGTGTATCCGGCTTAAGGGCGTCTCCCTAGGCACGAGAATGAGCGGTCTCCCCTCCTTAATGCACACGTCAGCCGCCCTGAGAATGAGGTTTGACGCGAGGCCGTGGGCGATGGCGGCTAGGGTCTTCATGCTGCACGGCGCGATTACCATGCCGTCTACGTGGTAGGAGCCGCTTGAGAGGGGGGCCGTTAGGTCATCCGGGTGGTAGGATGCATCCGCGATTCTCCTAATCTCCTCCGGGTCCACCCCCAGCTCTAGGCGTATCACCTCCTCGGCGGCCCCGCTGATGATGAGGTGGGTTTCCACCCCAAGCTCCTTTAGGGCTTCAAGTAGGCGCTTCCCGTAGACGGCGCCGCTGGCCCCGGTGATGGCTACTACTAGCCGCATGGTGGAGCCGCCGCTGGTCGTTCTTCCCTTTCAGCCCTTCACCTGCTTTAGTATGGTTTCCAACTGTTCGTCCGTGACGACCCCCATCTCGTAGAGCTTCCGCGCGATCGAAGTTATCTTCAGCAGGCTGTGGAGCTTTATGCCGTCCCTCGCCAGTGCATCCGCTCCCCCCTCCTCCCTATCTATGAGGACCACCGCGTCCTCAACGACGCCCCCCTCAGCCCTTATCACCCTAGCCGCCGCCCTCAGGGAGCTGCCGGTTGTGACGAGGTCGTCTACGAGGAGGACCTTATCCCCCGATGTTAGCACGCCCTCAATCCTCCTTTCTCTACCGTGCCTCTTGAACCCCTTACGCACGTATAGGAATGGCTTGTCCATGTTGTAGGCGATGACGGCGGCGAAGGGTATGCCAGCCGTGGGGATTCCCGCGATGCGGTCGAAGTTATCCCCCAGCTCTTTGCTGATGAAGTCTACGTAGAGTTGGCAGATTCTGCGGAATGCCCCGGGGAAGCTTGGGACTACGCGTAGGTCTATGTAGTAGGGGCTGAGCTTCCCGCTTGTGAGGCGGAAGGTTCCGAACTTCACGGCTCCAATTCGGCTGAGAATTCTGCTTACCTCGGTCTCCACATCCAATTCCGAGCTCAACCCGCCCATCCTCACGGAACAGTATACGCCCTACCCCTCTCCATCACCAGACACCTTATGTTAGGGGCTTCCCGGGAGAGTATGCTCGCGAACGTCTGGAGGTTTGCTGTCCCCCGGGTGTGGTACGGTACGGCTATCTGGGGCTGAATCAGCTTTGCAATTTCAACCCCAGCCTCAGGGGAGGCCCCGGGGGCGATTCCAACGGTGCAGAAGACCACGTGGGGCTTATAGTCTTGGCCTATTCTCCTCATATCCGGGAAGGGTAGGCTGTCTGCGGTGTGGTAGATGCATACGCCGTCCTCGCTGGTGATGAGATACGTGACCGGGGTGGATGCGGGTGGGTGGTTGCACCCCTCAACCCTCACCTTCACATTTCCAACGTTGAGTTCAGAGCCGGGTCTCACCATAATGAGCTTATCCTTCGGCACGACCCCGCCGAGCGCCCTAAACGAGGTTGGGTCGGCCACCACTAAGCAGCCCGTCCTCCTCTGTATCGCTTGGACTATGGATGTGTCTAGGTGGTCGTAGTGCTCGTGCGTGATGAGGACCGCGTCCACGGATGTAAAGGCGTTCGGGTCTACATCCGCTGGGTCTACGACCAGCGTCCTCTCGGGGGTTCGTATGGTCACCCCAGCGTAATCGTTAAACCACAGAACGGCGACACGCCCCCTCTCCGGAGCATGTTCAATCGACACCTAAGACACCGCAGAAACCTATGGGTGGAGCGGCTTAAAAGGCCTATTACACGAAGGGAAAACCGTTAATGAGGAGACGCCGCCCCCTTAGAGAAGACAGCCCCTCTCCATCAACGGAACCGCAATAAGCTCGCAGAACGCCCTTGAAGCCCTCATTATGTTTTCAATCGTATCCGTTTTGAAATCCCTAAACTCCTCAAGGCATATTCTAAGCAGGTTTTCTCCGTATTCCTTTGGGAGGTGCATCACGGAACCCCTCATCCACTCTGTTACGCGTTTTTCAAGCTTTTCAGCACTCGTTAGGGGTGCGGCGCACCCTAAGCACTTCAGTTGCGATGCTAGGTACAGAAGTTCGGCTGGGGCGTTGCCTCTGGCTAGGTTCCACCCTTCAATCTCCTCCTCTGACGGCGTTAGGATGTACCTTACGTATTCCGTTTGGTCGTCTACGTACCCAGCTTCGTGGAGTAGGCGTGTGACCTCGTAGTCTTTTACTGCCACGGAGATGAGGTAGAGTATGTTCGTTAGGTAGCTTATGCTGAGGTTGAACGCCCTCCCAAGTTCCCTGAGTGGCTGCGGGATTGGGATTACGTAGTATTCTATGCTCCCGTGGAGTATGGAGTGCCCAACCTCGTGCCTAATTCCGCCAACCTGAACCAACCTTGGAAGTTTAAGCATCTTGTCTAGGCATATAACGATTCTCGGCGTGCCCTTCCAAGCGTCGTGCATGGCGAAGTACCTCCCGCTGAACCCCACCGAGGAAATACTCATGGCTCTTACCTCCCTAGCTAGGAAGCCCCTGGCCAGCGTGGAGTCGCTGAAGATGTAGAGGTCTACGAATTCCACCCCGTGGGGAATCCGATTATAGCATTCCCTCATAACGCCGAGAATCCAATCCACTAAGCTCTTCCCACCACCAAAGTTGGAGACGGCGATCTTGGGGATCATCCAGAATTACCTCATGGGCTCCCCTTAAAAGAGATTCCCGGTAGACGGGGAATAAAAGATTTAATTCGGTGAGCGGAAATGTCCATTAATCGTCCCTTCCCCCCGGGGGGCTCGCTGTGGATAGGGTCTGGGAGGTCGTTAGGAGGCTCATGAACTATTACGAGGCGAGGTGGAGGCCTAACGAACCCGACCCCTTCAAGGCTTTAATTAGGGCGATTCTATCTCAGAACACGAACTTCAAGAACGAGATGGAGGCGTTCAGGCGTCTGGAAGCTGGGTTAGGCGTGGACCCAAAGGCGCTGTCTCAGGCAAGCGAGGAGGAAATCGCAAAGTACATCCGAGTTGCTGGGCTTCACCGCCAAAAATCAAAGAAGATTAGGGAAATCGCGAGGATAGTCATGGAGAGGTATGGCGGAGACCTAAGTAAAGTTCTATCTTTGCCTCTTGAGGAGGCTAGGCGTGAGCTTATGTCCCTTCCGGGGGTTGGGGCGAAGACGGCGGATGTAGTCCTCCTGTTTAGTGCGGGGAGACCCGTGGTTCCTGTTGATAGGCACATATTCCGCATAGCAAGGAGGTTGGGGCTGGTTCCGCGGAATGCGGGCTATGAGGAGGTAAGAAGCGCAATAGAGGGGGATGTGCCGCCCAAGTACCGTGAGGACGCCCACGTGCTCCTCATACAATTCGGCAGGGACTACTGTAGGGCGAGAAAGCCCAGATGCGAGGAGTGCATAGTAGGGGATTTATGCCCAAAGATCGGCGTGAAGAAGAGCTGATTTTAAATTCTGAGTTGGAAGAACCTCTCGGCGTTTCTCGTGGTTGTTTCCGCAACCTCCTCCTCTGATACCCCCTTCAACTCCGCTATTTTCTTCACCGCGTAGACGAGGTTTGCCGGTTCGTTTCGTTCACCCCTCACTGGAGAGAGAACCGGGCAGTCGCTCTCCACCATGAGGCAATCTAACGGCAACGCCCTAACCAACTTCTGCTTCTGCCGAGAATACCAAACCGACGTTGGTATGGAAAAGTAAATCCCCTCATGGGACGCCTTCAAAGCCCACCCCACCCTCCCATCG
>CAZKUI010000013.1:0-20340 GCA_964555905.1 uncultured Candidatus Bathyarchaeia archaeon
CACCACCTGGTCTATGGTTGGGCTGAAGGAAGCAAGGCAGCCGCCCCCCTTCAGCGCCTCGTAGGCGTGGGGAACCACCAGCCACGGGGTCGCTAAGTCGAGGACTACGGCGTCTACGTCCCTCTCCTCTATACCCTTGGTTACGTCTCCCACCTTCAAATCCACGTAGTCTAGGAGGCCCGCCCTAGCTATGTTCCTCCTAGCGGTTTCGGCGAACTCCGGCCTAATCTCGTAGGTGTAGACCTTGCCTGTGGGCCTCACGTAGTACGCTAGGACTATGGTGAGGGCGCCCGTTCCCGTTCCAGCCTCCACAACGCGGCTTCCGGGCCCGATTCCCGTGAACATCACGATCAACGCCATGTCCTTCGGGTAGATTATCTGCGTCCTCCTAATCGTCTTGTAGACGTAATCCCTTATGGTTGGCTTCAGCGCCACGAACTCCACTCCGAGACTGCTCCTCACACGGCTTCCATACTCTAGCCCCACGAGCTCTCCTAGGTTTATGTATCCCTTATGGGTGTGGAGGGTGGCGCCCTCCCGAGCCTTAACTAGGTATGTGCGCCTCCCATCCAGATATAACAGGACGTCATCCCCCTCTCGGATTTGAATGCTCACCGGCTCCACCCTTAAAAGAGTAAGGCCGAATGGCGCGCATTAACCCTTTTTCATCCTAGAGGATGCCGCACTCCCTGCAGAACGCGATGAACCTGCTGAGGTCCATGCGCCTTATGTTCTCACCCCTGAGTCCCGCGGCTATCGCCGCCCTGAATACGAGCGCCCTCGTTATGCGTAGGGGTTTTCTCTTCTGGATTAGCTCTTGATCTAGGCGGTGGTAGACCTCGTATATCTCCCATAAGAGCCTCTCCGGTATACGTATAGTCTCCTGCCTCATGCCACTGCACCCCAACGCCCCTGACGCTGACTTTTATGCATAAAAATTGGTTTCTATGGGGTGGGTGGGGCGCCTAGCGCCCCCGCCTGCTCTCATCCACCATCCTCAGGTACTTCTTCAGTTCGCGCTCCACCTCCGCTATCGCCTTCGCCTTCCAGTAATCGTACAGCTCCTTGCGTTCTTGGGCGCGTTCGTAGGCTTCTCGGCGGTGTTCGATGAGGCTGAAGACCTCGAAGATGACGAGTAGGATGAGGATGATGGCGATGAGGCTCACGATGACGCTGGGTATGGTGATGCCCTCTTGGCTGATTAATGGCGCTATCACGGCTTTGCCTCCTTAGGCGGTGATTATCCTCACCACCGCCTTCGGGAATAGTATGCCCACGCCGAATCTGTGGCTGGCTGTGAGCTTCAGCAGCCTTGCCGCCGTGTCCTTCTCGGTTTCTATGAGGAGGTCCCTCTTCGGAACCAGCGCCACCGCATCCTTCCTGAATGCGTAGGCGTGGTAGGTTGTTATCCCACCCGAGCCGGTGCCCGTTGGGACCTTCCCGCTGACTAGGATGTCTACGCCCATGTAGCTCGTCAGCCTACCCGTCGAGACCACGTCCCTAGCGCCCCACGCCGCCACGTTGGTGAACTGCGTGTTCAGCACCAAGTCTTGGTACTGCTTCGGGTGTAGAACCACAGCCATGTCCCCAGCCTTAACGGGGAACCCCTCCTCCATCACCTCCTTCACCGCCTTTCCGATGAGGTCCGGGTCCATGACGTCGCCGCTGTCTACGCCGTCTTCGGATGTTGCGTCCCCACCGTAGAGCACCGCCGCTAAGTCCCCAGCGTCTATCGCGTCCAGCTGGGTTAGTATAATCTCGTCCTCCTTCAGCTTCGCAGCCTCCACGAACCCGTCCTCCATGGTCGCCACGACATCCGCACTTATGTCCTCCAGCACCGTGTAGCTGACGGACACCGTGTTCCCGTACTCCCCGAGCGTCACCTCCAACGCATCTATGGTGTAGCTGGCTTCGCTTGGAGCGGAACCCTCGGAGAACTCCACGAACTCCGGGGTTGCAATCCTCGGAATCTTCACCTTATCCCCAGGCTTCGCCTTTATCTGCGGGTAGACCTTCACCACATCCCTGAGGTTGGCGACGACCCCGGCGGGGCTCCTAGCGATCTCCGGCGCCCAGACCTGCGGTATGGCGGCTGTGGCGGCGGTGCTGGTTACCGCCTCCCTCAGGAGGGACGCCACCCTCCCGTACCTGTCTTCACCCACCCTAGGGAGTAACGAAACACCACCCAACTCACCCATCTCCTCACCAACCTCCCGAAGTTTATGCGGCACCCCGCCCTTCAGGCGCTCCAACACCTCCAGCCTCGTCTCTGGAACTCCGGGGGCGGCCACCAGACTGAGCTCCCGGAAGCTTAGGCCACGTGGGATGCGGGCGTCGTCTAGAACTTCGTAGTCCGCTCCTATGCTCACGCGTTGGATGAGCCCAGCTCGGATTCTGTCCGCTACATCCTCGTCGTATATCTCAGCCTCGAAGAACACGGCGGCCTCGTCGGGGTCCCACCACGCATTCACCACCCTGCCCACGGCGTTACCCGCGGAGATGTGCTCTAGGTAGACGGGTTTACCCTTCAGCGTCTCAGCCGCCTTCCTCAGCTCATCCTCTAGGTAGACGTTCCTGTTCCTGCTCACCCCAGCTTTAATGGCGACTCCCCAAACCCGCAGGGGCTTCTCGGGGTTAATCCGCTCAACCACCCACAACCCCGGCATCTTAAGCTTCCTGTCCCCGTCCCCGCCGTGCTCCTCAAACCACTTCTTCGCCTTGTCCAGCGTCCAGCCCTTAGACTTGTCGAAGAGGTAGCTCACGACGCGCATACCCCCGCCGCCACGGGGCTTCGCAACCACAGCCTTTATCCCACGCTCACGGCTGATGACTATGGTCCTAAACGTGCCCTCCTCGAACTCGTCCGGATTTCGGTGGCCGCTCCTGATGTACTGGTTTGTCTCCTCCCACGGCAACGCGCCGCACCGATTAGAAAAAGAGTGGGCGAGTAACTTAAATCATACATCCACTTATCCAATATTTTTCAAAAAATGGCATAAATTTTATTTTCATCTATGTCTCTTTCAAGTTTCATTTAATCCTTATGGGGGGAACGCTTATAAGGAGACCGCCCCCGTGGCTATCAGTCGGGGCGGACCTTGAGCAGGCTAATTGGTAATGAGTCGAGTTTCGCCTCTACTAGAGGGAAGGCGGCGGTGAACCCGAAGCTCCTGACTTTGCTGGCGATCCTGCGGAGGATTAAGCGTACCCAACCCATCAACTTCTACCAGTTGGCGAAGATGAGGGACGGCGCCTACCTCACCGTCTACAGGTACTTCAAGTTCTGCGTCCAACACGGGCTCCTAGACATGGCTGAGTACGACGAGGCGAGAGGCTCAAAGAAATACGTGCTCTCGGAGAAGGGCCGAGCCCTCCTAAGGATATTCGAGGAGGCGGAGCCTTGAGCCTGTTGAGGAGGGCATTTGAACGCATACGCGGGAGGGCGGCGGCCACACCGGCCTACGAGAGCGCCGCACGGCCTCTCACCGTCAGGAGGGCTTCCCTAACCGCCGGGGAGACGCCGGCGGTACCCCTCAAAACCCTACTAGACATATACACCAAGGATCCAACAGCCAGAACGGCCGTGGACTACCTAGCCGATCAAGTCGTGGGCGCGGGCTTCTACACCACCGCGGACGACGAGGAGGCCAAGCGCGTCGTGGACGACTTCTGCGAGCGCGTCGGCCTCGACGAGATGCTTCAGGTGACCGCTAGGGAGGTGGTCGCCACCGGGAACAGCTTCTGGCTTAAGGTGACGGCTGACTTCCTTGAGGAGTTGAAGCCCATACCCCCCACGAACGTCCTGCGCATATACCGGAGCGTGGATGGGCGGCTGGAGCGCTACGAGCTGGCGTCGGACGGCGGTAGGGTGAAGCTCCCAGCCAGAGAGATAGTCCACTTCCGCTGGAATCCGGTGAATAACGAGGCGTTCGGCTCGGGGATTCTAAGGACGCTGGCGGAGGAGCTGAGCATCGGGGGAGGCGAGGTTAGGATGCCGTTGTACCAGATGAAGGCGGTCATGCAGCAGGCGATGATAACCCAGTTTCGGAAGTTCTCAGCCCCGAACGAGCTTTGGATATTCCCGAATTTGCCGGCCAGCGAGCTGGATGTGGAGAGGGAGGGGAGCGTGGCGTGGCACATAAAGAACATGCCCCCCAGCGGGGCTAGGTGGGTGACGAACCAAGCGGAGGCGGACGTAAAGCTGGCTGTGGCCGAGCGCTCGAGGGGGTTCGACAGCTACGTGAGGAACCTCATGGACGAGTATCACTTGGGCTTGCAGACCCCCGTGCTGAGGCTCTTCGTCGAGAGGGGCTTCACGGAGGCATCCGCGAGGGTTGCGGCTGAGTTCGCCGAGAGGAAGGTTGCGGCGCTCCAGCGCTTCATCAAGCGCGTGGTTGAACGGCAGGTGTTTCGGCAGGTGGTGGAGCAGGTTGGAATAAACCCGGATGAAGCAAACGTGAGGTTGCACTGGGGTCGGCCTGTGAAGCCGAGGATGGCTGTGGGGGACATGCTCAAGGCGTATGAGCTTGGGGTAATCACGAGGGGCGAGCTTAGGCGCATGCTCGTGAAGGGCGGGTGGGAGCTCCAGCAGGAGGAGTAGCAAACTCAAAAACTGAAGGCCTGAAAATACGTTTTGAGCTGTCCTCTGGGGGTTCGGCGGTGCAGCTGTACTTCGTTCACTCCCTCACCCAGACCTGCCCTAAGCTCTGGAGGAGCATGGACGTAGACGGGTTGATGCTGAGCGCCGACGACCTGTGGAGCAGCGGGTTGAGGAGGGTGAGGGAGTCCCTCGGCTTCGGCGGTAGAATCGTGCTGGACAGCGGGGGCTTCCGCCTCCTAAGCCAGCGTAGAACATTCAACCCGGAGGACGTGCTGAGGTGGCAGATGAGAACCGAGGTAGACGTGGTGGTCGTCCTCGACTACCCGCTGGAGGACGGCATAGACCGCGTGGAAGCTAAGAGGAGGATAAGGAAGTCCATAGAGAACGTGGCGATGTGGCTGGATGAGTTCCAGAGCGGCCGGGTGATGCCCGTGGTTCATGGACGAACGAAATCCGACCTAAACTACGCATACGACCTGCTCATCGGGACGTACGGCAGGGTTTTCAGGTATATAGGCTTCGGGAGCGTCGCCGAGATCGCTAGGTGTAGCCTCCCACGCATGATGCAGATAGCAACCTACGCGAGGCGGCTGTTCAGGGGCTTCCACCTCCACGCGTTTGGGTGTGGGGGCTCCTCGGCTTCCATCCTCTCAGCCTTGGGGTTTGACAGCGTGGACTCCGCCTCGCACCTATGTAACAGCCGCTATGGACTCGTCTACGACCCCGAGACTGGACGCATGTGCGTGATTACGGAGACTAGGGGGTGCGCGGATAAGCCGAGAATCACGCCGGAGGAGCTCTTCTCAAGGTGCGACTGCCCCGCGTGCAGGGAGGGCGACGTTAGAATATCCAAGTGGGGTAGAAGGGGATTCCTGCTGAGGGCGCTCCACAACGCGTGGCACCTGAAGAGGCTCGTGAAGCGTAGACTCGTCAATAGTAGGTGGAGGAGGTATATGGAGGAGGCGCTCTCACGCTCGGGCGGATAAATCCACGTGCTCCGTGACTGGGAGCGGGACCTTCATCGTGGCGTAGCCTAGGCGTAGACCCACCGGGGACTTCACGATGGCGGTGAGGTCGTCCATGCTGGTCGCCACCCTCTCATACTCAACCGGGAGGTCTAGAACGGTTAGGTCGGTCTTGTCCACGCGGAAGACTATCTTCGTGTTGCATAGGGAGCGCACCACGCTGTGGACGTCCCTCGGGAACTGGGTGGCGAGTATGAGGCCTAGGCGCTCCTTTCTTCCCTCCCTCGCGATGCGCTGCAGCTTCCCGGCTATGAGGGTTATGACCTCCTCTCCCAGAATGCCGCCCTGCGGGAAGTAGTTGTGTGCCTCATCCACCGCGATGAAGAGCGGGGGCGTATCCACGTTCCTCTGCCTGCTCAACCTCTTCCACCAGAACACCCTGTCTAGGGTGTGGATGAGGAAGGCTGCCTGCGGCTGCAAATCCCTGAGCAGGGATAGATCAACAGCCGTGAGAACCCCGCCCTCAACGAAGGAACTCACAGGGGCTTCCCCAACCTGGCTTCCATCGAGTTCCACGCCGAAGATTCCCCAGCTTGCTAGGAGGTGGATGTTCCTTATGATGTTGTCTAAGGTCTCCTTGTGAATCTTTGTTTCCCTCCTGATATCGTCGTAGTACGCGTTGAGCTCGCTGAATAGCTCCTCCATGTCTCCCGGCTTGGAACCCAGCTCTAGGAGAGCCTTAATGGCTAGTGGGAGGGCGGCCCTGGCCCTAGAAGTGAAGAATGGGTTCACGCTTCTGAGCTTCTGGCAGAAGCTGGGGATGTCATCCGGGCTCCTGAGCGTGTACGTGAATGCGTAGGGTATGAGGGTTAGCTCCACCCCGTCCATGGATACGTGGACGGTGCCCCCGCCCCCGTCTACCCTGATTTCCGGCTCCACTTCCATTTGGTGTAGCCTCGCTATTGGGCCTAGGACTAGGCGTATGTATAGGAGGGCGAGGTCCCCGAGGCTGCTTATGCGCTCCTTCGCAACCAACCCCCTCGTTAGGGGGACCACGACCTTCAGGCGGAGCTGGTCCCTGTCTACGCCGTATAGGAGCTTCCTGAGGTCCCGCTCTCCCCCTCCGTTCCTAGCCGGGAACGCCATCTGAATCATCTCCTGCGTTGAATCCATGGCGAGGACGCTGGCCCCGCGGTTCTTCACGAGCTCGTAGACGAGGTTCTTCAGGGCGGTTGTCTTCCCGGCGCCCGTGGTCCCAACGATGAGCACGTGCTGGTACATAGCCTTCGGCCTAAGCATCACCCTTGGGGCTTCTCCAGCCTGAGGAATCACCAGCGGCAAGTCCCCGCTGGATAAGACGCCCAGGGCGACCCCGTCCTTCGGCATCCCCAGAAGCCTCTCCAAGGTGCGGGCCCTAGGTATGAACACGGGGGATTGGGGGTCAAGCACGTAGTTCACAACCCTCGGGTTAACGCGCTCGTTCTCTAGGCCCTCCTGCGGTAGCGCCATGAGTGGCTCAACCTGAACCCTAATCGGCGTGACCAACCCAGCGGCGTCGGGGGTCGGCGGCAGGGATGTCTCGGGGGCTCCAGCCATGGTCATTACGTCCTCCCTCTGGACGCTCACGATGCGTAGGGCCACTAAATCTAGGGTCTTCAGGTCTACGGCGGCGAGGTAGTTCCCGAGGGAGCAGACCCAACGCGCCACATCCTCCTCCATTAGAACGCTACTGTCCAGCAAGCAGGTGCACTGGAAGCCTCTCTCTTGGATTATGGATGGCTCAAATCGGTGAACCCTCCCGACTACGCCCACCCCATGCGTTTGGGCAAGTATGTTCGCCAAATCCAAGTTGTTAGCTAGCTTTTCACGGAGCTTCGCCATGCCTTCTAGCGTGTCCTCGCCGGTCGCCACCTTCACCCCACCCCCATCAACCCCATGAGGAGGTCTATGTCCCTCTCTATCGGCAGACTTCTGGAGCTGAAGAGCATCTCCGCGTAGCTCTGGAGGGAACCAGCCCAATCAATGCACCTTCTGTGGGAGTGCATCAGGGAGCCCGGGAGCATGAGCCCCACCATGGAGGCGTCTCCGAGGACCTCCATCCAGAGCTCCTCCCCAAACCTCCTGTAGACATCCCTTGTGGTTTCAAGCCTGTAGACTTGGATGGGGTTGTCGGAGAGTGGGTGGCCCAGAACCCCCACGTATATGTAGACCTTCGGCCTCCTCTCAAGCAGGTTTCGGAGCCAGCGGAACTCCGCCCCCCTGATGAGGCCCACCTCGGCGTAGTTTATCTCCATGGGCGCCGTAGCCACGCATATACTTGGGAGTGCCAGGCCGCTGCTGAGGGAGAGCTTAAAAAGCTCTAGGGCGAACGCCTCATCTCCAGCGAAGAGTTCCGGTCTTAGGCCTAACGCCCTAGCGTAGTCGGTGACGTGGTTGTTCTTCACTAGGAGGTTGGAGTGGTGGGTTTGCTTCACCACGCCGACCACGGGTATCCCACGGCTGAGGAAGTAATCAACGGCGTTTAGCCGTCTACGGATGTCCATCGCGTAGAAGTTGCTGTATTGCATGTGGAGTTCGCTGTACTCGTAGAAGGACTTGTCGAAGAAGTGGGAGCGTGGGACGAAGTAGACACATCCATCTAGGACGATGAGGGGGCTTCCACCCAAATCCTCAATTAAATCCGCCGCCTCCGGCATGACACCCTCCAGCATCCACGTCTCAAGCTCCGTCCTAAGCTCCGTGTACGCCTGCTTTTCGTCGTAGCCCCTGGCGAAAACCCTCACTGCGTTTCCAGCCTCTAAGTCAGCCTCAAGCCTCGGCAGAAGCCCGATCCAGCTGTGCTCCTCCAATACTTCTATGGGATATTTCCATGGGCCCTTCGGGTAGTCCGCTATTGGGTGCAGGCTTCTGGTGCAGACGGCGGCTGTTGCGATGAACTGGGATGCGTATGGACAGCCAACCTTCCTGCACGTTCCATCCAAGGCGACCTCCACGAGTTCATCCCTGGGCTCTAAACTCCTAACCAAGGGCTCCCCATCCAAAACCCGCGAGGGCGCCGGCTCCTCCAAGAATAGATAAGGGCTGAGAGTTCTCTGGAAGGTTGGGGGCGCCCGACCAACCCTCCTAACAAAATCAATTAGGGAGACAGCCTCCTCAAGCTGGCTGAACGGCGTCGTCAATCTGGGTTACCCCGAGTAAGAGCTGTGTCTATTTTGTCGTTTTTGGTATTTTAAATTTGTGGATTTATTCACTTTCACCCATCTCTCTATGAACAAAAGCATAAACTTTTCCAAGACATCACGGAGAATTTCCGCGAGTTCACCAGGCCCTGGCGGCGACGGCCCCGGTTTTCGCGGCCCAGCATGCGAGGGCGAGTGCGATGGCTGCGTCGTCGTGTTTTCCCTTTGGGTGGGTGAATATCGGCGTTCCTGCCCAGCCGGTTCTGTATTGGATGTTGTGGAGCTGGTTTATGAGGGTTTTGTGGCATGGAATTTCTAGGCGTCCCTGCTCCATGAGCATTTTTAGGTGGGTGAGCATCTCAGCCTTTCGTTCAGCGGTGAACCTCACCCCGTCTACGACGCCAATCCTCGCTCTCAACTCCTCGTAGACAGCTTCACCAACCCCACTCCTATCTACCGCTAAACGCCTCAGACGTAGACGTTTACACGTATCCGCCACCTCCTCAATCACGCGGGAGTACGGGGTTCCAAGCCCGAAGATTCGGAGTAGACGGAGGACCAGCTTGCCGCCCACCCGCTCCACCACGGCTAAGACGCTGTAGTCCCTCAGCTTACCTAGGTCTAAACCCCCGTAGTACTCGCCCCCCACGCCCGCACCCAACTCTGAACGCGTCACCATCAGTTTAAGCGCCGGGTTCACGCACCGGGTGATGAGGTCTTGGGGGAAGTAGCACGCCCTGCTCTCAACGAACTCGGCGTCATACTCGCGCATATACTCCTCCACCGTCATTAGGCGGCGTTGCCTCTCCAGAAACTCCCTTGATATGAGGGGGCACTGGCTGGACCTAACGTGGTGTACGCTCCACTCCCCGCTCGTGAAAGCCCTGTAGAATATGTGGTCCTTGCCCCACGGGGTTCCAACCAGCATTAAGGTTCCATCGGTGGCGGCGAGCATCGGCATGAGAACCTCCACAATCACCCTGCTCGGGGTGAAGGCGGCCTCATCCACTATGACCATGTGGGCTGTGTAGCCGCGTAGGCGTTCTTCAGCCATGGGGAGGGCGGTGATGGAGCTCCGATTTGCGAGCGTGAGCGAGTCCCTGCTCATCCTCACCACGCTCCTGCGTAGTATGGTGCTCCTAGAGAGGAGCCTCCTCACCCGATTATACATGAGGAGGCTTTGGCGGTGGGATGGGCTCGCTATGAGTATGGTCTGCTCCTCGTTGCAGAACGCCCGGTGAACCGCCTTCACCGCGACCGTTGTGCTCTTACCCGTCTGCCTACCCCAACACGCCACGATGCGCTTGCTTTCATCCCTTAGGAGTTCAGCTTGGTAGGGGAAGGGGTGAAAATTAAGCAGCACCTCAGCGAATAGAACTGGGTCTCTTTTCAGCTTCTTTAGGGCGTCTAGGATGTGGCTGGGAATCATGGGGAACCCCACGGGGCATCCCTATTTCCTTCTCCTGCCCAACACGGCTCCCAGCTTCTTCGGTATGCGTGAGAGGAGCTTTGATAGGTCTACGCCCTCCCCCCTCGCAAGCTTCTCCCTGCACTCAATGAGCCTTGAGACGGTGGTTAGGTAGCCGTTTATGGTGGCGGTTAGCTTCAGGTACTCGGCTGTGGTTAGGTCTCCCTGCATCCTCTTCAGCATGTCGTTTAGCACCCTCCAGCCTATGCGTATGAGGTCGTCTAGGGTTACGTCCCTCAATCCGCCTCACCCTGAAACTTAACCTTTAACAGTTCGTCCATGGGGCACTCAAGGGCTGGGTTCCTCCACAGGAGGTAGACCTTCACTTGGATGGTGGACGCCACCTTCGCCAACACCTTCGCGAGTTCCTCCACCGTTGCCTCGTCCAAGGCTTCACACCAATCCCTAACCCTCGGGTACGTAGCCCTCACCAACGTTCTAAAGATGGGGATGTTACGCACAACCCTCAACGCATCCCGAACCTCGCCTAGGAGGCCCCGGGCTTCCAACTCCTTCAACATCCGCCTGTTGTATGCCTTAGACGCCATGAGGGCCCTGTGGAAGCCTAGTTCCTCGAGCTTTTGTATAGCCTTGGTTAAGTCCGGGTTTGGCTCCTTTACTGCGATGCGTTTCATCCCCGCCTTCTCAAAGAAGGGGTTGTACCGGGCCATGACGGCGGATGTCTCCACGTACGCCCTTCCGACGAGCGGGAGGGTCTCCCTCACCAGCTTTACGCCCAAGCCTATCATCCTATACTTCGGGTGGACGACGACCCTGCTTATGTTGGCGAAGTGCTCGTTCAGCTCCTTTAGCGTGGGGCTCCTCCTGAAGGCGTGGCGTCTACCCCAACACTGGATTGGGGGTGGGCTGTAGACGATGACGCCCACCACAGCACTTTTCCGAACCGCCCTGTAGACGTGGAGGGTTGGAAATCGCTTCGCCCCCCTGTAATGAAATCTGGAAAGTTTCATGAAATCGGAGAATTCTCCGGGTTCTATCCTTATTTCCTTCAGTAGGCTGCATTTCTCCGTCGGTTTGTTCTCTCTATAGTGGACTTTGACGTCTGAGCCGAGGCCCTTCTCCACGTAGACGCTTGGGTTTAGGTCCTCAAGTAGGTCCCGGTGGCAGGTGGCGACCACGAGGCATTTGCCCAATCTCCTAGCGAGCTTCTGCACGTTGTACGCAACGACCCTCGCGGTGTCCCTGTCTAGGAGGGAGCAGAACTCATCGCACATCCAGTATTCAGAGTTGGATTCTAGGAGCTTCGCCAGCCTATACCTGTATTTTTGCCCGTCGCTTAACTGCTTGTACGGCCTTAGGAGGGTGAAGGCGTCCCCCAGCCCCACGCTTGATAGCAGGCGAACCGCCTCGCCGACGCTTCCACCCACGGTCTCCACTATGGGCACATCAGGGTCTACCTCGGCGTCCACCTCATTCATGTCTACAGCCTCACCGTCCAGCGCCCGCCTAAGCTCCCTCATGAGGACGCTCTTCCCGGAGCCGCTATCCCCAACGATGTAGACGACATCCCCAGGCCCAAACTCGAGGACGAAGTGGTCGTAGACGGTGAAGAGCTTCTCCTCGTCTACGCCGAGGCCGAACGCCTCGGCCACCGCTATGGTTCTCTCCGTGGGGGTTACCGTCGTCTCAAATTGTATGTTGAAGGTGTAGCGTCGTCTCTGGGCGTCGAACTTCTTCGTTATGCGGGTGATTCGGAATCCGCGAGCCTTCTTGCGGTGCATGGCGCTTCAACCCACCCCTCACCTAGACGCGAATCCGATGAGGGTTCCCATTATCCCCCCGGCTAGGGCTACCATGGCGTTCAGGATCAGCTCGTTGACGGAGCCGAAGAGGAGCATGTGGATGACCTCCAGCATGGTGAGGAGGACCAACGCAACTATGGAGATAACCACGCCGTAGACGAACCTCCTGCTGGGCCTCCAGACGACCACCACAACCCTCTTACCCCTCCCCGCCGGGAGGAGCGTCCTCCTCTCGAGCCTACGCTCCACCCAGCCGATTAGAGCCTCAAACGCCCCACATCCCTCCCACGCTTCAACCTCTTCAGCGGGACCCTCTCCAACCTAGAAACGAGCTTCCTTGCGACCCTCCCCCTTAAAGCCCCACGGCGGATGAGAACCACCCGCTCAATCATCCCTATGGGTATGCAATTGTAGTGAAACTCAACGTCCATCACGATCTCCTTTGCGATAACCACGTGCCTAGCCCTAGAACCCTTAACACCCAGGAAGTACCCCAAACTCACCACCGGAGTGTCGTACTCCCCTTCGTTCCTTGGGAGGGAACTCGTGGCCTCAGAGGCGTCCAGCCAGTAAACCTCAACGATGTCGCCTACCCTAATCTCCTCGATCGCCGCTTCTCCCGAAGCCTCTTTCCTCCTCCCTTTTAACTTGATTTTTGTTTCTTTGGCCATTTTCTAGGCTGTTAGCTAAGAGAGGTGGGAAAAAAGCTTTGTATTGCGAGAGGCTGAGAGTGCGGGCTTACGGTTCGTATCTGAATGGATGCCTCGCCGACTCCTTACGCTCCATGAGCTCCCCTAGGGTTGGCCTGTCCTCCAGCGCCTTCTTTAGGGCGTGGTTCACCGCCTTGTAGTTGTTGAGCATTATCCTCGTTGGGTTGCACGCCGTTGGGTGGACGAACACGTGGGCGATCATCACCAACTCATCAACCAGCTCCCTCGGTATGAGACCACCCTCCACCGCCTCCACCACAGCCCTCGCTACACCAGCCATGGCTGGCCCGTAGACAAGCTTCGCATGCCTCTCCGTTCTGATAGTGACGGTCGGTATGAGGAGGGTCCTCGGCTTCACCTCGCGGCCGTCAAGTTCAACAACCCTCGGCTCGTGCCCAGGCCTCGGATTCTTCAACGCATCCTCGAAGGCTTTCCCCACGGGTCCGTCCTTGCGTCCGAGCATGAGGTCTACGTGTGCGACATCCGCCATGCTCGGGGACGTGAACGCCTCCCCAACCCTCAACGTGAAGTCCCTTATCCTTGGGTGCGTGTATGAGGTGGCTGGGTAGTCGCACCTGTAGACGCGGCCCGGCTCCAACTCAAACTCCACGGGCATCCTCGGTATGAGGCCGTAACCCTCAAGCCTCCTACGCATCTCATCCTCCACCTCATACGGATAGGCGCCCCCAACCATGAGGGGCCTCCTCACGTAGCCCACGTCAAGCCCCATCATCCAGAGAGCCCTCTTCACGGCCAAGGGCCCGCCGAAGCGAGCGATGAACCTGAGGAGGGTCTGGTACTTCCTGTGGAGTTCCCTAGCGTGGTCTAGGTCGCGTCTGTTCTTCACCGCGTCGTAGATCTCAACCCACACGTCCGGTATGACGTTCGCTGAGGCGAGGATGAGGCCGTCGGCGCCGGATGCCAGCGCCGCCATGGCGATTTCGTCGTAGCCGCATATTATGGATATGACGCCGTAGAGCTTCTCTATGAGGGTCATCATGTAGGGCATGCTCCCGGAGGAGTCCTTTATCCCCACTATGTTGCTGATTTCCTTCCCGAGGCCCTCGGCAACCCACCACGGAATCCAGACGCCCGTCACCTGAGGTATGTTGTACATGAGTATTGGGAGTTCAACGGAGCTGGCGATTTTCTCGTAGTGCTCGTAGACCTCCTTATCCGTCAACCCCATGTAGAACGGGGTGACGACGAGCGCGGCGTCGGCTCCAGCGTCCTCCGCGTACTTCGTGAGTTCCACCGCCACCTGCGTGGACGCGTCCCCGGTTCCGGCGATGACCGGGACCCTCCCGTTCACGTGGTCTATCACTACGTCGTAGACCCGTCTACGCTCCTCAATCTTCATGTTCACGAACTCGCCAGTCGTCCCGCACGGAACAACCGCGGAAACACCCCTCTCAATCACCCAATCCACTAGGCGCCTCAGCGCCTCCTCGTCGACCTCGAACTTCGGGTCGAATGGGGTTACTAGGGCCGGCATCACACCCTTAGGCCAAAACTTCTTCGCCACGGCTATCCCCTCCTCAACGCGCGCCTTAACGCCTCCCTAGTAGCCTCGTATGCGTTAAAGTAGAGGGCCCTCCTGTCTAGGGCCTCGGGCTTCACGGTCACCTCCACCAGCGCCACGTGGGTTTCCATCGCCTCCATGGGCACCCAACCTACCTCCACGGTGTCCTGAACAGCCCTCCCAACGGCGGCCTGCACGGGCCCATAAACCATGCTCGCCTGGCGCATGTTCCTAATCTCCACCGTCGGTATGATGAGCGTCGGGGGCCTAGCCATGAGGTTCGGCTCTAACAGCGCCAGAAGTGCCTCGTGCCCCGGCTCAAGCTGGGAGAACGCCTTGGCCCACGCATACCCAACTGGGCCGTCCTTCGGGCCAACCACAGCCCTCACGTGGACCTCCTCCTCGCCAACCCCGGCGGACGCCTCCCCAATCTCTAGGCTGAGGCACCTAAGTTCGGATGGTGAGAGCCCAAGCTCCTCCAGGAATTTCTTAGATTCCGGCGCCTCCTCCTCCGCCTTCAGCTTGCCGAGCTTCTCCAGTTCGAGGCGCATCTCCTCACGGATCTCCCAGCTTAGGACCCCGCCGCTCACCAGCGGCCTCCTCGCCTTCCCAACCTTCAACCCCATCATGTTCAACGCCGCCTTCACCGCCACTGCCCCCCCATGCCGGACGATTATCCTAGCGAGCTTCTGCACCCTCATCTGAAGCTCCCTGGCCCTCGCTAGATCCCCGCGTTTCACAGCCTCGTAGACCTCGATCCAGACGTCAGGTATGACGTTCGCCGACGCGAGGATCGCCCCGCTGGCTCCAGCCGCCAGCGCCGGCATCACCACCTCGTCGTGGCCGCACAGTATGCTGATTCTATCCCCGACCATGTCGAGTAGTTCGAGCGTGTATGGGAGGTGGCCGCTGCTGTCCTTCAGCGCCACCACGTTCTCCAGCTCGGCTAGGTCCTCCACGACCTCCCTCGCTAGGAAGCCGCCTGTGCACTGGGGTATGTTGTAGAGGATTATGGGGAGGTCTGTGGACTTAGCCACCTCGTAGAAGTGTTGGTATGCGCCCTTATCCGCCGGTCGCAGGTAGTAGGGCGTGACGACCAAGACGGCGTCAGCTCCAGCGTCCTCGGCGTGCCTCGTCAACCTCACAGCCATGTTTGTGGCGCTTGCGCCGGTCCCAGCTATGACTGAAACCCTGCCATTCACCTCGTCTACGACCGTCTCCACGACCCTCTTGCGCTCCTCCTCCTTCATGTAGACGAATTCCCCGGTTGTCCCGCATGGAACCACGCCGTGGACTCCCCTCTCAATTACCCAGTTCACTAGGCGTCTGAGAGCTTCCTCGTCTACCTCCCTTCCCTTCTTAAATGGGGTGATGAGCGCTGGGAAGATTCCCTCAGGCTTGAATGCAGCCAAAATCCTTCCACTCCCCCTATTCAAGACCGTCAAATCCGTATTTATCTATTGTGTGTAGGCCCTTAACCACCCTAAATGCGCTCCACGAATGGCATTCTTTGAGGGCTGATGTTATGGGGACGCTCGGAATTAAATATAAAGAGTGTTATGGCTTCGGTATCGCGAGGTCTGATGGCCCGACACCCGACACCTTCGCCTCGGGGTAGTATTTCTCTATGATGGATATGATGATCTCCGCGTACTTCACTTTCTCCCTGACTAGGAATGAGTGGTATTGCGGGCTTGTCCACGGCTTGTAGATGGCTCCGGCCCCGCCTGCGAGGGCGGTTCCCGGCTCTATCTTGTAGTAGCATGGGGCGGCCACCCGGGTTATCTCGGGGGTCTCCCACATTCGGTTGAAGCCTCCGAAGGACTCGGAGAGGATCACGTGTACATCTATGGGTATGTCTACGGCCCTTCTGATCGACGCGAGCATGGGGAGCGTTAGGTCTCCGAGCGGGTTGAATGTGTCTGCCCCCAGCATCTCGAGGACCTTCGCCCCAGCTGGGTTTCCATGCCCCGCGTATATGGAGACCTTGAACACCACGTCCTTCGGTATGTCCCCAGCCTCCCTCATCTTGTTTAGTAACCACAGTAGGCCCTCGTCTACGATGAGGAACCCCCTGAACCCGAGGTTTATGCACCGCATTATATCCGCTATGACGTAGCGTAGGTTGTCGGAGCCCCTGTACCGAAGCCCCGAGTACGCACCCTCGGGGGTTATCGCCTGCCTGCCCAAATCCCAGCCTGCCCTCGGCCCCGGAGTGAGTATGACCTCCATTTTTGCGTCCCGGGCGAGCTCGGCGAACCTTATGAGTTCCTTGTCGTCTAGGAGGGTCGCCCCCATCACCACGGAGATGAGGCGGTGGACGGGGACGTCCCTCTTATCCCTCTCGTCTATCAACGCCTCAAGAACCTCGGGGCGCTCCACGCCGGAGATTTCAATGCGGTAGTGGCACCCGTCGGGGAACCTCTTCTCGGATGTTGGAAGCTCGTACAGGTCCCTCCCGGGTATCCCATGCTTCTCCATAAGCCTCATAATCTCCTCCAACTCCAACCCTCCACCTACATGTTTTCACTTAAGCCATATAAATAAAAGGGGCCGGAGAGAACACCCCTCCGAACCAAAGAGTCATCGCGTGCACTCCACTCATGAGGGCGTGAATCGGATTTACCTCGCTGAACGTAGACCCTGCACCGATCTTCCTTTTTTAGAAACCAAAAAAGGGAGGGAGTATGGTTTCTAATTTACGGTAATGGGGGCTTTACCCCTTCTGGTATGGGACTTTTATACGTTATTCCTTTCCTTCTGAGTTCTTCCTTTGCTTTCGTTATCGCTTCGGGTTTCGTGAGCAAATCTATCACGGTAAGGGCTAACGCCTTGGATGCTGTGAGCATACCCTTATGTCCGATGCTCATGCCAGCCGTTGCCACAGCCTGCCAACTGTGGATTGCTGACCCTAGGACGAAGGTGGTTGCAACACATTGAGCTGTCGGCACTTTCGCGCTTACGTCTCCAACATCCGTTGAGCCAGGTAGCACCTTTCCGATATCTCTCGGTGGAGCTACATAGTCTACTAGGTCGAGCTTCACCGCCTTCTCAGGCTCGGGTATGCTGTATGATTCTATCATTCTCACCTTCTGCTCTTTTGGGAAGGTTTCCGCAATTTTCTTGGCGAATAGTTTTTCTTCGTCGCTAAATTTCGGCGGACCTACCTCCTCTAAATTGCTGTATATAAGGTCGGATAATACCTCGTTCGGAATCACTTCCCAGCAGCCGGTAATGAATTTAACCTCTTCCCTCGTTCCGGTCATTAGGGCGGCGCCTTTCGCTATGTCAAGGACCCTGCTGTATATGGACTCGACATCTCGCCTTTTGGGTGCACGGATGAAGTACCAAACCTCGGCGAAGTCTGGAACTATGTTGGGCGCTTTCCCACCGTGGGTTATAACGTAGTGGATTCTCGCCTTTTCAGGGACGTGTTCTCGTAGGTAGTTAACCCCAACGTCCATAAGTTCCACGGCATCTAGTGCGCTCCTACCGGCTTCGGGTGCAGCGGCGGCGTGGGCGGCAACCCCGTAAAACCTGAATTTAACCGAGTTGAGTGCTAACATGCTCGCCATCCAGGTTGTGTTTACGAACCACGGATGCCAAGTGAGCGCAGCGTCGACATCGTCGAATAGGCCGGCCTTTATCATGTAGACCTTTCCAACAGCTATTTCCTCAGCGGGGCAACCGAAGAACTTAACCGTGCCAGGCAGCCTATGCTCCTCCATAACGTGCTTAACCGCCATCGCCGCTCCCGCCGCGCCCGTTCCGAGAAGGTTGTGCCCACATCCGTGGCCTGGAGCCCCCTCCTTTACCGGCTTCCTCTCCGGAACGGCGTCCTGCGAGAGGCCTGGTAGAGCATCGTACTCCCCTAGTAATCCTATTACGGGTTTTCCTGATCCGTACGTAGCTACAAAGGCTGTGGGCATGCCCGCGACTCCGCGTTCAACGGTGAACCCCTCTTTTTCCAGCTCGTCTGCTAAAAGCTTTGACGACTTAAACTCTTGCAGGGCTGGTTCTGCGTATTCCCAGATCTTATGTGCGATCCCTGACAGGTACTCCTCATTCTCGTCTATCCATTCCTTCGCTTTCCTCTTTAAGGCTGAAACGTCGAGGCTCATTTTGCGCTCTTCCTATTCCTTCCGCATTAGCGTTTTCTTCCATTTCTTGTAGACGCTGAAGGCGACTCCGAGGCCTACCACGTACATTATCAAGAGGCGTTGCCAGTAGGGGAGGCCGAACCATACTAAGGCTATCCCTATCGCCAATAGCATCGCTCCGTATGCTGGGTTTCTCAGCGAGAATTGTGCATAGATTGCTCCGAATATTGCTGGGAGGATGTTGTCAAAGGCGGCTTTGATGAATGGGTAGGTTTGTGCCAGCCATACTAGCCCGAAGCCCGCTACGGAGGCTGCGAGCACTATCAGCATGTTTACCACTATCGACGTGGCAACCGCTATGTTGGCGATTATTTCACCATCCGGGGTTCCCTCCTTTACTCCCATCACGGATTGGGTTATGGCGGCGCACGGCAACCTGCAGTTAGAGGTGTTTCCGGCCCATTGCATGTAGTTTCCAGCCGTGCCCAGCACAGCGTAATACATCCAGGGTTCCGTTACGTAGAATGGAATTAGAAGCATGGCAATCATTCCCCAAGCAGCTAATGTGGCTTTCCAGTCGAGCGCCAATCCGTAGACCAGCCCCACGAGGATAACGGGGAGTATGTTACAGAATATCAACGCTGTGCAGAACACCCTGCCAACCTTGTGTACGTATGGGTAGTATTCCTTTTCCAGCAGCTGCTCCTTTTCTCTTTCCGACAAGCTCATGTCTTACCCTCCTATAACGCTCCATATCCACTGGGCCAGGAATATGGCTATCAGTATCGACACCGTAATCACGTACTCCTTCAATCTGGGTTTCTTCAGTACGTCGGCAACCTCGAATAAAATCGCCGCTACCGCGAAGGATATGGCGCCCGCAAGCAGGGACGGCCCGCCTTTCACCAGATAATCCGACCAGAAGTTGCCGAAAGCCACTAGCATCATTATAACCGCCGATAAACCCCATATCTTTGGATCTTTCTTCATCATCTTTGCCCTTAATGATTTGGCGCCGGGAGTAGCTACCATTATGCCGATAAGCCAAACCACGCATGGGACCGACATGGCGGCTAAAACCACCATGAAATCCGAAGGTGTAAGTTCGGGTCCGAGCTTCTTCCCAACAGCAGCTGCGCCGAACGTTGCCGTTATCAGCTCGTACATAATTGAGCCTATTCCAGCGGATTCCCTTAACCAAGCAACCCCGGGAGTTAGCACGATGATTAACGCCACCATGCCCACCGATATGCCCAAGGAAGGCCCGATAACCGTTATTGCAGAAGCTTTTACAGCCTCTCTAATCTGCTCCTCGCTCCAACCCATCTTCAGGGCAACCTCTTTGGCTTTCCTGTACATCAGAAAAGCGCCAAGCGACGCTACGCCCCCCAAGATGAAGCCGCTAAGCCATATCACCGGACCGTTAGCTATTTCTTCCCAACCCATAATTCTGGCCTCCAGCTCTGGTAGTTGGATCTTGAAAATATTTATGATTTTTGGTTGTATGACTCCGGATATTTATGGATCTTTTGATGAATTGGGGGGTTTAGTGGTCATTTTCCAGTAGATCGTTTGAATAAAAATTTATGCTAATACTTCCGGATTCGCTTAAACTTCGTACACTACGCCCCTCTCTGGCGGTATCACCCTCCCCTCGCCGAGTACTCCGCCCACGAGCCTGCAGAACGCCTCTGGCGCCTCCGTGTGCACTGGGTAGACGGTAGCCGGAGAGAGCTTCTCCACCACTTGGAGTAGGTGCATGGGTAGGGCGTGGCCGGATGTGTGAACGTGGTATATGGGCACCCCAAATAGGTGAAGCCAGTTCTTCAACCTCGTAAACTCTATCTCGCCTTCCTCCTCAAAGGGCTCGGAGGAGCTTAGTATGAAGCAACTCCCGGGGATGGGCTCCACCTCAAGTATCTCCTTTCCCCTGTAGAAGCTTGTGAGCAGCATGTAGTCTGGCTGGTGCGCCTTGAGTTCGTCCAGTTCGTCCTCGTAGGGTAGTACGTCTACCCCCACCTTCGGGGCGGCGA
>CAZKUI010000014.1:0-3439 GCA_964555905.1 uncultured Candidatus Bathyarchaeia archaeon
AGCCCTCTCCTTATGCACCCTTTTATACGTGTTTAAGTCCCCAAGCACCTCCCCGACCTTCCCCGCCACCTCCTCGGGCTCCAGTATCCGGTAGACGAGGCCGAGGCTCTCTAGGAAACGTTGGATGAGAGGTGGCCTTCCCGGGTAGCATGAGATGGTGGGAACCCCGAGGAGGGCCGCCTCCGTGTTCATCGTCCCACCTCCACCAACGAAAACCGAACTAAACGCCAATAGGCTGGGGCCATCCACTGCGTGACCAACCACGACTCCCCGGCTCCCCACCAACTTCCTCAACTCCGAAACTTGCCCCCTATACCTCGGGAGGACAACCAGCTGAAAGTCATCCCCTAACCCTGATAGGAGCTGTAAGAGCCTCGGTGATACGCCAACATCAGGAGCCCTCCCTAGAAGGTACGCCGCCTGGGCCTCCAACGCCCTGCACACCACTATGGGCCTCGAAGGGTCGAGATTCAGCGATTTCAGGACATCCGGGTTCGCCTTGAAGTCCCGAAGCCAAACCCATGGATCCAATGCCTTATAGTGGATTACGTTCTCCTCCGGGATGCCGTACTTCACCCATTCATCCTTCGGTATCACCCATGGCGTGAGGAGGAACCTAGCTAAGGGGACTGAGAGGCGGGCTACCGCCTCCGCGTGAGGCGAGTCGCATAGGACTACGTGGGGGATTGCCAGCCCGTACGCCACCCTAGAAGCCTCAACGGATGCGAAGGATAGAGAGACATCGGGCTTAACATCAGACGCGAACTTGGCTAGGAGGATGGACCTCCACAGACTAGACCTTAACTTCCCTTCAAGCGTTCCACCCCCGTGCCTCCCCACCACCCTCGCCTCCAAACCCAGCAACTCCGTCACTTCGTTCAGCTCCCTATACCTCCGGGAGGTTACCTCCACCTCAAAGCCCGCCTCCTCAATTCGCGGGATTAGCTTAGCCGCGAACATCGCCTGCTTTGGGGTTAGGACATCAATCCAGCATAGAGGCATGTGCATCCACCGAGCCCTTTAGGCGAATTATACGCCGCGGTGCTATAAACCGTTATGAACCCCAGCACCTTTAAGTCACTTTGTGGATGGATGGCGATGCCAATCCAGTCGCCTAGAGATGCGCCAGAACGCTCTAGAAAGCTCGGTGGATGCACCATCACCGTGGTTGGGATAAGCCGATTCGGCCTCTCCGTGGCGTGCCTCCTAGCATCCGCCGGATTCGGTGTTCTGGTTGCGGATGCCGATAGACGGAGTGTCTACATGGTCAGCCGTGGGAGAACCCCCTTTGAAGAACCGGGGTTAGAGGATGAACTGAAGCGGCAGTTGAGGACGGAGCGAATCTCCGCCACCACCAAAATTAGGGATGCAACCTCCAAAGGTCGCGTGGTGGTGATAGCCACCCAAATCCCGGTAGGCGGAGATGGAAGACCCGACTACACACCCCTAGACGGTGCCTGCAGGGAGGTGGGCATGGGACTACACCCCGGAACCCTCGTATTGGTAAGCGTCCCAGTCGGCATCGGAGTCACGGAGACGCTCATTCAGGGGAAACTGGAGGAGGCATCTGGGTTAAAGGCCGGCGTGGACTTCGGCCTAGCGTATACGCCGCCTAGGGTTAGAATAGGCCGCGTGCTGGAGGATTTGTCCACCAGACCTTGGATTTTGGGTGCCATAGACCAACGGAGCTTGGAGGACGCACGTGAAATCCTAGGCGCCGCGGCTAGGGGCGGTATAATCCAAGTCTCCAGCATAAGGGCGGCTGAGGCCGCAGGCCTCTTCGAGATGGCGCACCTGAACGTGGACAGCGCCTTGTCAAATCAGCTTGCGAGGCTCTGCGAGAAAGTGGGCGTAGATTTCATGGAGGTTTACGGTGCTGTTGAGCCGGGGCTGCCCCCTCCGGGCTTAGTGGAAAGTGCGGTGAGGGACGCCTCTAGGGTGCTCCTAGACGTTGCCGAGGAGGTGAAGGTGAACCTTGGCGTAGTTGCTGCGGCGAGGAGGGATGACGACGCCATGGCGCGCCATGTCCTACGGCTGGTGAGGGACGCCTTAAAGTCCTGCGGGAAGAGCGTGCGGAGGTCGCGTGTCACCATCCTCGGGGTCTCGTCCACACCAAACGCTAAGGAGCTTGAGGGCTCCCTCGCGTTGAGGGTGGCGGCGTCCCTCAGGAGGGCTAGGGCGCAGCTCTCCGTCTACGACCCACACTACACGCGGAGGGAGCTATCCTCCCTAGGCTACCACCCCGAAAGAACCGCCGAAGATGCGATCAAGAACGCCGACTGCCTCCTCGTAGCCGTTGCACACAACCAATTTAAGGAATTAAAGCCCAAGAGAATTCGAGCTCTGATGAGGACCCCGGCGGCTGTGGTGGATGTGCCACGCATTCTAGATGGAGTGGCGGTTACCCGAGAGGGAATAGCCTACTACGGCTTGGGATGGGGGAGGAGAGCGTGAAAACGCTTAGAGTAGCCGTAATCGGAGCTGGATTCTGGGGGAAAAACCACATCCGCGTATTCCATGAGCTACCAAACGCGGAGCTGGTAGCCGTATGCGACATAGACGAGGAGAGGGCGAGGAGCGTGGCTGAACGCTACGGCATAGAATACTACACAAACAGCAAGGAACTCCACAGGAAGGTCGACGTAGACGCTGTCACCATCTGCACGTGGTCCACCACCCTCGCTCGGGAGACCATGGCGGCGTTGGAGGCTGGACGCCACGTCCTAGTGGAGAAGCCCATGGCGAGCAACATGGACGATGCCGTGGAAGCCGTCAAACTCGCCGAGAAGGAGGACCTCCTCCTTACCGTGGGTTTCATAGAACGCTTCAACCCGGGGGTTCAGCTGGCTAACGAACTTGTTAGGAGCGGCGATGTCGGGTGCGTCGTCTCGCTCACCGCCCGAAGGGTCTCAAGGTGGCCGGAACGCATAGGTGATGTAGGCGTGGTGAAGGACACCGCCATACACGACATAGACATATCACGCTTCATATTCAACAGAGACCCATCGGCGGTTCACGCCGTAGCCGGCAGAATACTCCACAAACGCTTCGAGGACTACGCCCACATACTCCTAAACTTCGAGGATGGCAAGGTAGCATTCATCGAGGCGAACTGGCTCACGCCATACAAAGTTAGGAGACTGCGGATAACCGGAAGCGAAGCCATCGTCACCGTGGACTACATAACGCAGGAGGTGACCATAGACACGCAGGGGCAAACCACAAAACCACGCAGGAAGTGGGAGGAGCCCCTAAAAAAGGAACTGCAACACTTCGTAGACTGCATTCTAAATAACAAAAAGCCTATAGTAACCGGATTAGACGGACTGAAAGCCCTAAAAATCGCCGAAGCAGCCCTCACCTCAGCTACTAAAGGAAGAACCGTGGAATTAAAGTGGGAAAACACTCCACAATAGAAAAATCTCTAGTGATTTACCAT
>CAZKUI010000014.1:3539-19804 GCA_964555905.1 uncultured Candidatus Bathyarchaeia archaeon
CTGAGGGGCTAAAAGGGGTACTTCGCGAGAGTCCACGATTATGAATGCATTGAGAGGCTTAAATTCGCGGTTGAAAAGGCGGTTGAGATCCTATCTGGGTAAGGGTGGCGCGTTCAAAGCGGGTGCGGTAAGGCTTACCGCGAAAACGATATAAGTGCCTAGCCTAAAATATACGGGAGTTCGATATGAGCACCTCTGAGAGGCTCCTTGAGGACCTCATAGAGGAGTTGGGGCAGTTAGAGGCAGGCGGAATCTGGGTTGATTGCCTCAAAAATCTCATTCAATTCGTGAAGGAGAATAGGGAGAGAATAGATAAGAGTAAGACTTACGAGTTCGGGGAGTACGAGGAGGAAGGGGACGAATTTAGGTGCAGGATAATCTTAGATACCGGCGTCATCGTCTACGGAGTTAAAGAAGGCAAACCCTACGCCAAGTGGATGGAGTGACGCTGGGGTAATTATTTAATTAAGCTACCCCACAGTACAGTTTGGTGAATGAGTTGAGTTCCGCCCGGGATTATTACGACAGGATATTCGAGAACCTAAGGATGCATCACGAATGGTTCCGTAGGGTGATACCCCTCATCGCCAGCGAGAACGTCCCCAGCCCCGCCGTGAAGGAGGCAATTATCACAGACTTCGGAAACAGATACGCGGAAGGTTGGCCGGGGGAGAGGGTCTACGCTGGATGCACCTACATAGATAAAGTGGAGCTGATATGCATAGAACTAGCTAAAAAGCTCTATGGAGCCGAATTCGCCGATGTACGCCCAATATCTGGAGTCTGCGCCAACCTCATCACCTACACGGCATTCACGAGGCCCGGAGACACCATCATGGCTAGGTCCATACCATGCGGCGGCCACATAAGCATGGGGCCCCTCCGAGGGAAGAGCGGCGCCCTCATAGCTGGAACCGCCGGGGCGGTTCACGGGTTAAATGTGGAGTACCTCCCATTTGACCATAAGGAGCTGGCTGTAGACCCTGATAAGACTAGGGAGAAGCTTAAGAGGCTTGTGGAGGATGGTAAGCCTCCAAAGCTGGTTATGTTCGGAGCCAGCGTCTTCCCATTCCCAGCCCCGGTGAAGGAACTAGCCGATGACATACACGATGTAGGCGCCATCATCGCCTACGACGCAGCCCACGTAGCCGGCCTCATCGCAGGTGGGCAATTCCAAGACCCCCTGAGGGAGGGCGTAGACGTGATGACCTGCAGCACGCACAAGACGCTTCCCGGACCCCAAGGGGGTATGATACTATCTTGGGAGAAGTACGCCGAGGATATTAAGAGGGCCACCTTCCCATCAAACGTGAGCAACCACCACCTCCACCACGTGGCGGGAAAGGCGGTTGTCCTAGCGGAGATGATGGAGTTCGGCCGGGAATACGCTAAGCAGGTGGTGAAAAACGCGAAGGCGCTAGGCCAAGCCCTGTACGAGAGGGGAATCAAGGCACTAGCCGAACACAAAGGATTCACGGAATCCCACGTCATCCTAGTGGACATATCAGAATACGGGGACGGAGCCACCATAGAAAAGAAGCTCGAAAGAGCAAACATCATCCTCAACCGAAACCTGCTCCCATGGGACATAAGAATGGGACGCCACTTCGAGGCGCCGGGAGGAATACGCCTCGGAACGCAGGAGGTCACCCGGCTGGGCATGAAGGAGTCCGAGATGGACGAGATTGCCGAGTTCATTAAGCGGGTGGTGGTAGACGGGGAAGACCCGGAGAAGGTGGGGCAGGACGTAGCAGAATTCCGCAAGGACTACCAGAAAGTGCACTACGCCTTCGACACCCTAAGAGACGCCTACGAATACATACAATTGAGGTAGACAGGAGGAAATCTCGGCCAATCCACAGCCCCCACGAACCAACCACCTATTTTTCCTGCCGTCGCTAGAGCAACTAAATTTTAATAAATGAGCCCATGCATTAAGAAAATGTAGGTGAGGTGGGGTTTGGCTCAGGGGGAGTATCCATCTCCGGAGGAGTTCGTTGAGGAGGCAGTAAAGCTTGTGGATGAGGCGGAGAAGGAGGGTATTACCCTCCGTATCATGGGTGCCCTCGCCATATTCATACATAGCCCTGAATACCAAGATCTCTACCTAAAGTTCGGAAGACTTGGGGGTAAGGTGTTCACAGACATAGACTTCATGTCCCTGTCAAAGTGTAGAAGCAAAATTCCAGACTTCTTCACAGCGAGGGGTTATACCTATAACCCCATGATACTACGACTACACGGGAAAAAGCGCCACATATACTACGGTAAGAGGATACCAATGGTGGATGTATTCTTTGATAAGCTTGAGATGTGCCACACCATAGACTTCAGGAACAGACTTCACCTAGATAAGCCAACCATACCCCTCGCAGATATACTCCTAGAGAAGATGCAGATAGTGGAGATAAACGAGAAGGACATCATAGACTCCATCGTGCTGCTTAGGGCGCACGAACTCGGGGACAACGACAATAACGTAGTAAACGTGAAGTACATCGCGAAACTCATGTCCCAAGACTGGGGCTTCTACTACACAACGACCATGAACCTAAAGAAGTTGAAGCAGTTCCTCCCAAAATACGACGTACTAACAGACGAGGACAAGAATGACGTGGCATCCAAGATAGACACCATACTGGAGGCAATAGAGAAGGAGCCGAAATCCATGGGGTGGAAGATGAGAGCCAAAATAGGCCCCTCCAAGAAGTGGTACAGAGACGTTGAAGAGGTACTCAGATAAACATACCACAATTTTATACAACCCCTTACCCACCAACACCACATTAACCGCCACCGAGTCTAAAGAATTAAATTTCGGTAATCTTTTGCGGTGTGAGGTTCTTAACTTTTACGAGCCATTTATGCCGTGTCTACATCACGCCTAGTAGGCCATCAAAAGCCAGAATCGAAAAATTTAAAAACTTCTGAGTTCACATACCTAAAAGCGTAGATTTTGGAGGGTAGGAAAAAATGGCCGAGAAAGCAAGGCCTGAAGTATTCGTGAGGAAGGCTACCGGTCTCGTGAGGGAAATTGGCCTACTGACTGGCATCATATGCATCATGGGCCACGTGGTAGGCTTAGGATGGCAGAAGAGGGTTTTCCAGTGCATCGGGTGGCTACCAGTCCCGGAGACCACGTACCTCGGCGGCTGGATGCCACCACTACTAATCGCCTTCCTAGTCGTATGGATAATCGTCATGCTTAACGCCTACTGCTGGGCGGTGATGGGCAGCGCCATGCCCAGGGCCGGCGGCGGCTACGTCTACACGTCAAGGGTTCTAGGTCCAATCTGGGGCTTCCTAGCTGGTTGGGGCTCCTGGCTCATGGCGGTCATACTGTGGGGTGTCGTAGCCGCGGCCGGCATGGAATGCCTAGCCATGTTCGGCGCCATGGCTGGGTTGAAGGTTGTAGCAAACCCGCAGACCATATTCGGCTTCGGCTTGGTGGTAATCTGGATAATCAGCATAATCGCCATCCTAGGAACAAGGGCATTAATCACCGCCCTCCACATCATCTTCTGGATTCCAGTAATCGTCACCATAATCATGTATGGAATTTTCATCTCCGTAACCCCCGAGGCTATGGCGTTAGGGGTTCAGAGACTATTCGGCGTTAGCGCCGAGACGATTACACGGGCTGCCCTAGAACATGGCATGAGAGAGTACGCCAAATATAGCTTCTGGGATGGAGTCGCCGCGGCGTCTATCGGGGCCTACTGGGCCTACGTGGGCTACACCGCCACCGCATTCGTGGCTGGCGAAGTAAAGGAAGCCTATAAGAAGCTACCTTGGATTCTACTACTCGCCAACACCTTCATCAACCTATTATACTTAACTCTGCCTCCTCTGGCTGCTAGGGCATGCATGATGGTTGGGAGGGTGGAGAACTGGTCATTCCTGAGCGCCTGGAGCTACCTATCCCACGGAGCCGGAAAGCCCTACTTCAGTCCAGACTACATACCGGGTCTAAATCCAACTGCCCCGAAGGGTTGGCTGCCCTGCGCCGCTGCCATAGCGGCTGAGGGCATGGGCCTAGTCTGGCTGAAGTACCTCTTCGTGCTATTCGGAATATTGTGGCCGATTAACGACGTCCCACCGGCGCTACTGGCCAGCACGAGGATTCTATTCGCCATGTCATTCGACAGGGTGCTTCCGGAGTGGCTGGCTGCGGTCTCTAAGAGGTTCTACTCACCGGTAAACGCCATACTATTCTGCGCCGTGTTCACCACCATATTCGGGGCTGCGGCCGAAGCCGAGATATTCGGCCCAGGATGGCTTAACATCCCGTGGCTCCACCTGTGGATAAACTCCGGAACGGGAGTATCGCAATTAGACTTGTGGGACTTGATGTGCTACTTCTTCACATCTTTGGCGGCCATAATGTTCCCGTATAAACGGCGGGACATATACGAAAAGGCGCCATTCAGGATGGAAATAGGTGGAGTTCCATTAATCACAATACTGGGAGTCGGCGCCTTCCTCGGAAACTGCTGGCTGATCTGGGTTATCCTATCAAGCCCGGCCAGCGCCTTAAGGCTGGTGAAGCCTGACCTCGGTTCGATCGTGTCCCTATCCGTGACCGTCGCCTTCATCATCGCCGGATTAATCATATACGCCTACTATAGGTACTACAAGGGCAGGGTCTTGGGCGTGGACTATACCACCGTCTACGCACAGATTCCGCCAGAATAAACCAGAAATATTCCCCCATTTTATTTTTGGAATCAAAAACGTGAACACTTATAGAATTAGTAAGTCTTATATACGCTTGGGCATAAATGAGGGGTGAATTGCCATGGAAGGCAGTGCACTCACATCCATAGAGAAGGAGCTCATGCTGGGTGGCGGGAGGTGGATAGCCGAGTTTAACGAGTCTTTTAGGGACTTCAGGGTTAGGGACGTAAAATTTCATCTTTACGTACGTGGAAAGTTGAGGGGGAAGGGCCTATTCATATCCAGAATAATATCGTACCTCTTCACCCCAGACTACCTATTAGGATGCTTCGTGTACGAGGCTGGAGAAAACGTTAAGGTGTCTAGGAAGCAGTTAAGCCGGATGATGGAGGCCATGTCTGAACGCATGAGAAAGGACGAACTGAGGTTCTCCTGGCTCATAGTACTCCAAGACAAGGTCCATGAGCCCCTAAAGAACTTCGTCAGGAGGATATCTAGGCCTGATATAGGCATCCTCCTCTACGAGAGAACCTCGGGGGAGTTGGTGCACGATAGGAATCTGGGAATCGTCATGGCAAAGAGGGTGATGAATAAACTCATTAAGAAGTGGAGGAGGAGAGGGAAATAGGCAAGAGGGTTATATCCAGAGTGCAGTACACAAAACTTTCCCATGCCTTCAGCCTCGTCCTTTCAACCATACTTGTCATACTACTTTTTGTACCCATCCCCATGATACACCTGAGGGCTCTACTCTACGAGAGGGGGCGCCTCCTGCTAGTCCTGATAGCTGCCGGAATTCTGTCCTTTCCCGCGGGGTGGTGGATTTATAAGAGGGTGTGGCACTGCACCTTCTCATACGACGAGAAATCCTTTGAATTTAGAATAGGAAAGAGTAAGGTCATTAGGGGGAGGTGGAAGGATTATAATAAGGTATCTGTAGCCCGCTCTTCATGGTACGAATTCAGCATTCGCTTATACAAGAATGACAAAGAATACGTGGAACTACCTATAGGGAGAGTAAAACTCGACCCCTTCGAGTTCAGGGATGAGGTGGAGCGGTTTATGAAGCGCGGCTAAGCCTCTATGCGTTGGAGCCTCTTCACCTTCTTTCCGTCAATCTCCACCAAGAACGCCCTCAGAATTCCCTCGGCGTATTCGCTTCCGGGGTTTACGCAGTACGTCCTTCCAATCTTGCAGAAGCCGAAGCTCTCGTGGATGTGGCCGTGGAGCGAGACGAGGGGCTGGTACTTCTCAATGACGTACCTTACGGACTTGGAGCCTGCGTGCGTCATCACCACGTCCCCTCTAACGGTAACCGGCTTGAGGTTCTCGTCTAGTAGGGGGCACTCGTCTAGTGGGGTTCCGTACGGCGGGCAGTGGAAGCAGAACACCGCCGTGTCCATGTTCTGTATCTTCGCGATGACCGCCTCCAACTTCTCTAACAGCTCCTCCTCGCTGCACTCCCTAAATGTGTTCCATGGGGTGGGGGTAGTCCAACCGCACGTAGCCACCTCGTGCTCCCCATCTAAATCTAGAACCTCCCCCTCGCCGAAGATCACCCTTGGATTCTTTTTTATCACCTCGTCTATGATGAAGTCGTCGTCGTTCCCCGGCGTTATAACCACTCTAACGTGGTCTGGGACCCTTTCGGGTATGAGGCTCAGCCAGTACTCCCAAGTCTCCACCATCAGCCTCTTGAACAGGTCGTCCATGTACTTCTTGTCCTCCTTCATCCTTTCGTATTCGTCCCTGTCGCAGACGTAGGGGTAGTAGCTCATGAAGCGGACCTTCTTCTGAAACTCTGGTAGCTCCTCCTCCTTTATTACGTAGCTCGTGCCGAGGAGCGTCGCCTCGTACTTACCGTCGGGCCTTTTTACTATGGGAATAACCATCTTCCCGGTGGTGTCTCCGCTGATGATCAGTGCGTCCACGCCGAAGTACTTGGCTGAATTTAGGAATTTCCTCCACACCAACTCCGAGCCGTGGAGATCGGTGGCGAATATGAACCTCGTCTTAGCCAAACCTAACACACCCCTATATGACATAAAAGTTAGCACCTAATAAGTTTACTTATCAAGTGGAGTCTTTAGGCATGCGAGTGAAGCCACTCCTGAGGGGATTCCGCTTGTAGGTGGACGCATTGAGGCGTTGTAGGGGAAACGTGGAGATGGTTGAAATCGGCGGAGAGTTAGAAGCCCCATTAGTGGGTGCAATAGCCTACGGCATCATAGACCGGGGGACGAACCTGCTTCAGGTTCGCCCAATAAGCACCTGCAATCTATCCTGCATATTCTGCTCCACCGATGCAGGCCCGAAGTCTAGGAGCCGCCAGGCCGAGTATATCGTAGACGTAGATTACCTGCTGGACGGCCTACGTCAGATGGTGAAGTTTAAGGGTTCTAGGGGCGTGGAGGTCCACATAGATACGGTCGGAGAACCCCTCACCTACCCGAGAATCGTGGAGCTGGTGCACGGAGCATCCCAAATCCCGGGGGTTGAGGTCGTCTCCATGCAGAGTAACGGGGTTTTGCTGAACGAGAAGCTGATTGAGCGGCTGGAAGCTGCGGGTTTATCCAGAATAAATCTTTCAATACACGCCCTAGACCAGAAGCTGGCTGAAAGACTGTCCGGGGTTGAAGGTTACCCACTGAACCACGTCCTGAAGATGGCTGGTTGCATAGCTCAGACGAAGATAGACCTGTTAATCGCCCCCGTGTGGGTTCCCGGAGTGAACGATGCGGAGATTCCGAGGCTCATCCAGCTGGCGTTAAGGATTGGCGCTGGGAAGAGGTGGCCCCCGATAGGCATACAGAAGTATCTGGTTCATAGGCGTGGGCGGAAGCCGAGGGGTGTTAGGAGCATGAGCTGGAGGGCGTTCTACCGGGAGCTGAGGGAGATGGAGAAAACCTACGGAGTGAAGCTCATCCTAAGCCCGAGCGACTTCGGAATCCACCGCAGGAAGATGCTCCCCCAAGCCTTCAGGAGGTACGACAAGGTTCGGGTGAGGGTTCTAGCCCCGGGCTGGCTCCACGGAGAGAAGCTTGGGGAGGCTAGAGGCGTAGCCGTCACGCTGGTAGACGCCCAAGACATACCGGTAGGAGCGAGGGTATCAGCCCGAATCATACGGTGCAAGCACAACATATACCTCGCCAGGCCCATCCCCTAACCGAGGCTACGCTGGAGCCCGTCTACGTGTATACATCTAGCTGGTGAAGCGGACTCCCTGATAAATGCGTATATACACGTCCAAGCCGCCAAAGCTTAAGCCGTAGAATTGGGCAGAATCTCCTTGGAGGCTGGGGCTTGCACATTAGGGAGTTCCAAGAGATGATGAGACGCATATACTACCACAGGGACTCAAGGAGGGGGGCTGAAGGCACGTACAATTGGCTCGTAGACGAGGTGAGGGAACTCGGAGAAGCCCTAAAAAACGGAGACAAAGAAAACCTAAAGGAGGAGTTCGCAGACGTCATCGCATGGCTCGCCTCCCTCGCAAACGTCGTAGACGTAGACCTAGAGGACGCAGCCCTCACAAAATACCCAAACCAATGCCCAAAATGCGGAAAAACAAAATGCCAATGCCCACTAACGTAGACACCCCAACCCAATGTGAACGAATCTTAATTCGATTTCACCTAGGAGACCGCCTCCCCTCTCCACCTCCGTTCCCTTCCCGTCTACAACCCCTCAGCAAACCAATCAATCTTTCTTGCGTTCAAAAATTTACGTTTAGGCCAGGTGATGTAGGTAACCTCCTTCTCGGCGAGCATTTTTAATTCTTTCCTGCCTTTCTCGGTCAGTCTGAGTTTACCCTGCACCGATTCCACCAGATGGTCTTTCTCCAATCTGGCGTAGATAGTTTCGTAGTCCCTATCCTCCAACCTCACCGGGAAGTGTCTCCCAAAACCCTTCTTGACACGCTCAAGATGCTCTCGTTTTGTCATCTCTTTCAGGCTTAAGAACCAAAGGGATACAAATGCTCCTCTGTCTGGCAAAACCTTGAGATGCCTCTCAAGAAACTTAGAGAACTTCTCAATTTTAGGGTCCTCGCCCTGCATAATCCCGTGCGATTCCTTAATAAGTTCATAGCCACCTAAAACTATGAAAAAGGAAACGACCATTCCAACAATGGCATCAAGCACAAAGAATCCTAAGGTTGCTCCGAGTAGACCGATTAAAACGGCTACCGATGAGCATATATCTGTTTTTGTGTGATAGGCATCAGCTATCAGTGACACGCTCCTTGTTCGTCCACCAACATAAAACTTATAGTATGAGAAATAAGCATTAACCGCAATATTAATCATTATGGTGACCAAAGCCAAAACATGGAAATGTATCTCAGCAGGATTAAAGATCTTTGTTAGAGATTCAAAGGCGATAAAGGCACCAATACCACAGAGTACGATTCCCCCAAGAAGGGTAGCTTGTGCCTCTCTATCGACCTTTATGCCAATCCATGTTATTGCTGAGGCACCTATGTCGATACCGGTATGCACCGCATCCGCAATAAGGCCAATGCTTCCTGAGAGGAAACTGATAATAAATTCCAGAGCTGACAGCCCTACATTTCCCCATAGCGAGTATCTGGCGCATGCCTCCTTTGAATAACGCCTCGCATAACGCTGTTCAATATTTCTTTCCCTTTTGCCCAAAACATCCAGTCCTTTTCCTGTTATCTCGTATTTATCTGAATATTTTATCAAACCTTCATCTATCAGGTGGTTCAAATTAATATCTATGAGTTCATTATTTACCTGCCAGTAGCCTAAATACATGTCTCTAAGTTTATCTATAAGCCCTTGTTTCGTTCTACTGTTTAACCGGAGCAAGCGTAAGATGTGCCACTTGAGATTCTTTTTTACCTGTGAGTCCTTGATTTGCAGCCGTTTTTTGCGCATATCAGTCGCATCCTTTTCCTACAAGAATACAGTTCAAACGGTAATTCCCCCTCATTTTTCTTTTTAAAGGCGATTTCACACGGCGTTTGGGGACATGTGAAGTTTGCGGGGCGGAAGCGGAGCAAATTTGGGCAAGGTGCAAAGAACCGCTCATTTTATTTTTATCTCCCATCCTTTTTCTCTCTTGTTATGTATTTGCTTAATAATTCCGGCTATTAAATTTATCCTCGGAACTCTTTTCATATAATCTATGTACGCATCGCCGAACTTTTCTACGTTTTTCTTCTCTTCTTCTATCATGGCAAGATACAGTAGAGCAACTAAGATTGCGCCAACAATCACGCTGATCCAGTGTTGTGAAATAAAAATCAGCGCAAAAATTATCAATATATGCCCCAAGAATTCAGGATGGCGAACAAAAGCGTACATGCCACTTTCAACAAGAACCTCCCCGCCAATATCTTCTTCTACATGCCCCTTCTTTCGTGATTCGCTTGACCACAGCAAAAAAATAATCCCGAATGCCAAGATTATCCATCCTGCATATAGTAATTCCCCTAAATTAGCAGAATTATAAAGAAAAATGGTAGACACTATCAATACTCCATATAAGGCAATATATACTATGTGACCGATTAAGTGACCGATGCCTTTCCTAAGCATAATTTTCATTCCCCCGATTTTTAACTTTGCGGGCTTTTTCTTTTGCGTTTGATGTACCAATTAATGAAAATTATCCAGTACAAAAACAATAGTCCGGCAAAGTAATACCAAGATTTTTCTGAAACTGGTTTTGGTAACGCGCTGAGATATGCAATCACACCAATTGTTACTACTACTGAAACTATTGCGAGAATAATTTTCCGCAATTTAGTTTTTTCCATCTTATTCATCTCCTTTTGTTTTTAGTTTGATATAACTTGTATACAGCCAATACGATAAGGAAAGTAATAGCCAATCCCGCAGAGATTTTTGGGTTGAACATCGCTGAAAACAGCACAAAGAAAGCTGCTAAGATGCCAATTACACCCTCTGTTTTATTACTTATGTTCATTTTATATTTATCTCCTTTATTTCAGACGCCCTGAAGTCGATCGGGAAACCTTTGATTTCCCTTTTACCCGCTGTTATATGACTTGAAAGACACGCAACCGTAGAGTTCAGAACCCCGCCAAAAGACTTTCCATTCATACTTATTTTCACTCTTACTCTTATTTAAATTTACTCTCGCTCATTCGGTTAGGTTTTCTAAAGTTATCAATAACTGGCTATAAAAGGTTTGTTTTTCTGTGTTTGGTTAGCATGTTAGGTGGAATGCGGCTATTACTTTTTTGCCTGTTTTTGCGAGTTTGTTGTAGGTTTTCCACGCGTTTCTCGTGTTTTCTATGATGAGTTCTATGCCTTGATTTCGGATGTGTTCCTGAACTTCTTTTGGGACTTTCATTAGTCCCGCGTATCCGGTTCCCACGATTAGGATTTCCGGCTTCTCCCTGAGGACTTCCTCTATGTCTTCTATGTGGAGTTTGTGTCCTTCCTTGCGCCACCACCCGTCCTTGACCCTGTCTGGGAATATGATTACGTCGCTTGTGTAGCGTTTCCCGTCTATTACTATGTGGCCGAAGCCGTAGGACTCTATCGTGCAGGTCACGTGGAACACCTCTCAGGATACCCTTCTCTTAACACCCTAATAAGATTCCCCTAACTAAGCTGGTGGGGAGCTGAAATCCGTAATCCTCTGTTGGCCTCTCCCCGTCAGCCTCCACCTGTAGGGCCTCTTCTCCCCAGCTCGGGCGACTATTCCGTCCTCCTCTAGATGGCGGAGGTGCTCTAACACCGCCCCGTAGCTTAGCCCCGTCCTCTCCGCGATTTCCGACGCTGTTAGGGGCTTCTCCTCTAGGAGGGTGAGGATGGCTGTTCTGGTCTCTAAGCCGGGGCGTATATTGCGTATTACGCGTAGGAACGCCTTAGGGTGGTAAGCCACGGCGCCTCACCCACCAAGAATAATTGGAATGTAGACACCCTATAAATTCTCGATTCACGCCTTGAAAATCCGATAGGTTTTATATGAATTCCGCAAGTGTCGCCTGTTTCGGTTTCTTCGCCTCGAACACCATGCTTATCTCATCCCTTATGAGTTTTAGGCGTTCCTTGTAGTAGGTTGGCAGTTTATACCTTTCCACGAGCGTTCTCGCTAGTTCTAGGTATTTTTCTATGTTCCCCCTGTGAACGGTTGTTACGATTTCACCCCCGCACTTCCAGCACCTGCCAGTTAGGGGTGCTCTCCTGTATTTTTTGTTGCATTTTTTGCACCTGAACGTCTGCGTGGTGAATGCGCGGAGGTTCCCGGCTATGTCCCTTATGAAGTGCGTGGTTAGAACCTTTGAGGCGACCTCCCCGGCGTCTACGGCGTCCACCATCTCCGCCAGGGCCAGCTGGCTCTCAAGCTTCTCCAGCATGGTCCTGAACTTCTTATAGGAGCTTTCGAGGTTTCCCGCGTTTATGTCCGTGGTTGGAACCGTGTAGTGGTAACCCTCAAGCTGGGCTTCCGTTCCGAGGCGCCGCATCACCGTGTCCACGAGCTCCACAGCCTCCTGGGGCGATGCCCCCCGCGAGGCCAGCTCGTAAAATTTCAGGGGGTACCTCCCGTCTACGTCAAACGTGTGCGCTTGGCGTTGAACCTCGCTTGGGTCTATTGCTGGTATGATGAACAGCGGCGCGTCCATTAGGCCACCGATTTTTGCGGGTAGGTACGCCTTGGAGAAGTTGAGGAGCACGTCTAGCGCCAGCATGATGCTGTCCTCGTCCCCGTCGCAGTCCCTCCTCTTCGCGGAGTGCCAGAGTGGGTGGGCGTAACAGACGTTCGCCTTGGTGAACCCTATGATTCTCCCGACCACGCCGACGGAGGTGTGGGGCGCCAACCCTATGACTAGGTGCCCGACTAAATCCTCTGGAACCTTAGCCTTGTAGTACGCTGGGATGCCGTAGAAGCGCTCCAACAGCTCATCCACGAACTTGGAGACCCGGAGCAGGTACTCCGCCGCCTTCCGCGGTATCACCACATCATGAACCTTCAGCTCGCACACCTGCTCCGGGCTGGTGAGGGGCCTCCCGTCTACGTCTACGGTGTAGCCCAGCTCTTTCAGCTTCTCAACGCTGACGCCGATTTCCGATGGCTTGAAGTGGGTTAAGGGTGCGTTTGTGGCGTCAAAACGCAGGGTTCCATCCTTAAAGACGGACAGGTTGTGCTTAGCCCTCAGTAGACCCTTCTCTATCGGCTCCGGAATCTTCGCCTCATTCGTGAGGCCCTTCACACCCTTCACGAGAGACGGTGGCGATATGCCGAGACGCTTACAGGCCTCCCTAACAAGCTCCCCAACGTTGACGAGCTGGGTTCCATACGCCTGGGCCCTAACCCTACACGTGGGGCACACCCCACCCTCGGGGAGCTCCCTCCCGCACCTAGGGCACGCGATGTACAGCTCCGTTTCAGCCCCGCAGCTCTCGCACCTCGCCCTGAAGGTTATATTTCCGCAGCTTGGGCACCTCCTCCTCACCAACTCCACCTCAACGGCGGCCTTCTCAGCCGCCTTGAGCACGTTCCTCTGGGGTCCGCCCTCCAGGCCCACCGGGAAGAGGACGTGGACGAGGGGGCGCATCTCCCTTCGCTTCGCCTTCTCCGGCCTCCCCATCCTAGCCCCGATGTACGTGACGCCCTTAGGTCTCACCTCCACGCCGGAGAGCACCTTAATGAGTTTCAGGGAGTCCCCAGCGGGTTCCACGTCTAACCCCTGAACTTCTACAGGGTCTACGCCCACCCCCAGGCAGGAGCAGAGCGCGTGGGCGTCACCCCCTGAAATCCGGATCGCGCCCCCAGCCACCCGATGCGGGATGCACAGCCGCTCCAAAACACCCTTAACCTCAGCCTCCAGGGGCCCCTCAACCCCGAGGACCTCGCCATCCTCGGAGTTTATCCGGCTTTTCAGAAGCCAATCCCTCAACGCCAAGACATCTTTTGGGGTTACGGACTCCCAGAAGTACGTGTAGGCTGGGTGTAGTGGGACTCCCAACTTGCGGGAGATCGCCAGAGCTTCTTGGGCTGTCGGCTTACATCTCAGTGGGTTCCTCAGAAACTCTGATAGGCGCTCCTCCGGTATTCCCGTTGCCTCTGAGGCTTCCCCGAGGCTTCCATTAAATTTCTCCTGTATGGTTGCGTCTAGTTCCTCCGCCCACCACTCCTCCGTGTAGCCCTGCGGTAGGAGGGGCTTGTTGTTATATAGGAAGTCTCCGAAGCTGATGAGTATGTCCCCTAGGAATAGAACCCTGTCTACCTTACCCCTCACAGATCGAACGCTCTCCTCGGTAACCCTCACCACGGAGCCATCCTTCAACCTGACAACCGGAGGTTCTATGTAGTCGACGGGGGTTGCTATTCCTCCTTTCCCCGGGTTCTCCAGTTTCAGCTGGGTTCCAATGGCGATGAACTCCTTTAGGATTTGCATGGCGGCTGGGTGTATCCCCACGGCGGCTAGGCCCGTGTTCCTCGCCCTTCCGTAGCGTAGCCTGAAGCCGCCTATGGTGGACGGGCTTGAGAATATGGGGCGCCCAGCTATGACCTCCTCCATGAACCCTGAGTCTCCGCCCTCCTTCGCCCTCTTCACCTCCCTCAGCCAGCTCCAGCCCCCCAACCCGAGCTTCTCCACAACCATCCAGACCTTAGCAGCCCTCCCAACTACGCCGTCGTTCACAACCCTGAGGGCGCCACCCCTCAGCTGGTTCGTCTCCACCCGAGGGATATCCCTCAGCGACGAAACCTCCACCTGCGTGCTGCCGACGCCCGTAGCCTCCACCGGTAGACGCTCTAGGGCGTATCTAATCTGCTCGTCAGGGACGTGGTACTGGAATCTGGATACCTCCCTCTCGTGGAGCCTCAGCTCCTCTATGAAGCGGTTTATCTCCTCCACCGTGGGTTTGTACCTGTCTAGGCCGAGGAGCCGCCGGACGAAGTCCCCCACCACGAGCGTTAATGCCTGCTCAGTGCCCCCGGCGGAGCGTATGGGCCCGGCGAAGTATATGGCGAGGTAGCGGCTTCCATCCGGGTTCCTCTTTATCGCAACCTTGGAGATGCCCTCCATCGGAGCGGCCGTGATGCCCTCCGTTAGTATCGCCAGAGCGGTCCTCACCGCCTGCTCCGCAGCCTCCTCCTCGCTTAGCCTCCCAAACCTCCCGTAGACGATCTCCTCAGCTATCTTGAACGCCAACTCGTCCCTCGGAAGCTTCTCGCCGAGCCTCCTAATCCTCTCAGCCACGCCCTTAGGCCCAACCATGCCCTCCACGCGCTCGGCGAGGTCCTCCACTACGAGAGGCTCGGGGTGGGGCGCCGGGTCTAGGCCGAGCGCCCTAGCCCTCTTAGCAACCTCATAAAGCTGGTTCAGCCTCGCCCTCAGCATCTCGTAGTACCCGCGGTACTCCTCGCTCAATGCGGTCTTCAAAGCCCCTCAGCTGGGGTGGCGGCCAGCCCGCTTTTTTAGGTTCTGCACATATCCATGAAACTATCTTGTGGGAGAGTTCTGCGAAATTAAATCTTGCATCTATAACATTCAATTATTGTTCTCGAAGGGATTCTTAGAGTTAAAGTTGACCGGTTCTGTTAATTTATTGTCTGAGTGCATTAGAAGTTTTATTAGCTTCTTGTCGGTAGGGTGGGTGGTAGGGGAGCGTTCAATTTGTCTCCTTACTAAGGGAAGTGTTCATCCCTATTTCAGCAAAACAATATTTCCCATCCCTCTCCTTCTCCTCTCAACTAACCCCCTACTCTCCAACAAATCCAAAGCTCTGCTAACACTTGCCTTCGAAAGCCCTGTCTTTTCTGGAAGTTCGCTTTGTTCTATAACTCCACCAGCCTCAATTATTGCCCTGTATATCTTTTGCTCATTATCCTTCAAAGTTTTTGCTATCTGCCCCCACCTCCTTTTCCTCTCCTCCAAAACCAACTCCCCAGTAGGCTTTTCAACAAAATCGAAGAACAACAGGTACATCCCGCTAATAGCTAGAGTAATTGATGCTATAACGATAATAATTACATCCGTAAATGTGAAAAGTCTTAGAGTTTGGATAATTGATGAACTATTCTGGCCTTCTATAATAATCTGGATGGGCGTAGGGTTCAACAGTTTAATTCCAAGCACAAATACTGAAGTAACGAATAAAGCCGCCATGAATGCAGTTTTCCTGTGAATTTTTTTGCCCTCCATTTTCCCATCCCCCTAAACATGAAAACAAAAAATAATAAGGATTTTGTTATGGGCACCTTGGCTATGGCCCTGCACTCTGCTCTTCTATCGATTTCACTGTTTCGCTGTTCAGGTCTATTGTAATCTTGTAGTATTTCCCCTCTATGTTAACGGTAAGGATTACTTCGTCTCCTTGGCTCATTGCATTGATTAATTCTTCGTATTGGATGCCTTTTCCGTTAGTTAATTCCTGTATTCTGCTGTCTTTGTTTGCTATTTCAATCCATTTATTCACCATCTTCTCATGCTCTTCTTGCAGTTTCTCCATCTCTTCCTCTGTTAACCTATGAACTACCAGTTTATGCCCCGATATTCGTATGACGTAGTCCCCTTCTGGTATTGTGATTTCTTTTACAAGTTTGCCGTCTTCGTATATCCTTAGTTGGTCGCCCATTAA
>CAZKUI010000015.1:0-18406 GCA_964555905.1 uncultured Candidatus Bathyarchaeia archaeon
GCCCGTGCTCAGCTACTAACCCCCTCCTCCTAGCGGAATCCTCAACCAGAACCGTAACCCTAACCTTCACATCCCATCCTCCCCAAACGGCAATCTTAAGAGTGCGGAGGGGAACTTAAAGCATTCCTGCATAACCACAAAAATGCATCCATCCTAAAGTGGGAACTTGGAACTCTCGTAAGTAAAGAATAAAAGCATCCGCGGGTTACTCGTTAGAATCGCGGGTAGCACTGGCGTGGAGATGCGATGAACCCCCGGGGGAGCTACGCCATGACGGCCACCATCAGCGTCTTCATACCAGTGTATAGGGAATCCGAACTCTTAGAAACCACGCTGGAAAGGCTGGTAAACGACGAATACGAGAGCAAGGAGATATTCGTGATAATTGATGAACCCACCGAAGGGAGCTTGGAGTTATCAAAGAAGTTTCAGAGAAATATCCATTTCATCCTGCATGAGGAACGGGTGGGCAAAGCTAATGCGTTAAACGAGGCGGTGGAGCGCTCCACCGGGAGCATACTACTCTTCCTAGACGGGGACGTAACACCGCCGGATGACCCGAGGTTCCTGTCTAAGGTTGCCAATGAGATGATGGATACGGACATACTGGATTTGAAGAAGGAGGTGGTGGGGGACTCCCTAATCGCCAAGATAGCCTACTACGAGTATCTGGGGTTTAATGTGGGCTCTTGGTTAGCCTCCAAGACCTTAGGCAGGTGCCCATCCATTAATGGAGCCGCCTTCGCCATACGAAGAGAAGTCTTCAAGGAGCTGGGCGGCTTCAGGAGGGTAGTATCTGAAGACCTCGACTTGGCGACACGCGCCTTCCTAGGGGGTTACCGCCACAAGTATACCAAGAACGTGTTCGTCTACAATAGGGTTCACCACAGCTGGAATGCGTGGTTTAGGCAGAGGAGGAGGTGGGCGTTAGGTCTCACATTATGGCTTAAGGACTATTATAGGGAACTCCTAAGTAGCGTTAAGCGACACTTCCGAGTATTTATTCCAGCTTTAATTCTTCTTTTCCCCTCGCTGGTCGCCATCATCCTCGGCATGTTCATACCAGATTTCTTCATCGAAAAGATGCTCTCCTTCTCCCTGCTGCTCCTAGCCGCTTGGATGGAACCCGCATTCTCCATTCCAATTTTAATCCCGATCTGGGGTGAGGTGGATGTGATTAAAGGCGCCTTCTGCTCCATACTGGCATTCTCTATATTCTGTATGCTCTTCTACTACTTCTCATCTAAGCTCGGATTTAAGTTCAGGATTCACGAATTCTTCCTCTACTACTTCTTCTACTCCACCCTATACCTTATGATAATAATTTCAACCGTGATTCGGGTGTTAATACTGCACAGGGAGGTGGATGTAGACTGGAAAGTCTAAGTGCGCTTTGGAACCTTAATCCTTACGCTCTGGATGATGCACTCCCTACCAGCCTTAAGTTCCACGTCTACATCCCCACAGTTTGGGCAACTTAAAGGTGGCGCCACGGAGAGAACGTGGTATTCCGGGCCCTCATACCTGATTGGCCCCTCATATCCGCATTTGTGGCACCGGATTTCCGGCTTTACGCGTCTAATCTTGAGTTTGGCGCCCTCAGCCTTCGTTCCCTCGGAGAGGACTTGAAATGCGAATCTCAGTTGCTCGGGGTTTAGGAACGTCAGTTCCCCCACCCTCAATTCTATACCCAGTATCTCCTCAGCCCCGTGTTCCTCCGCGACCTTCAGCACGGATTTTAGAATTGACTCCATGGTTGAGAATTCGTGCATCTCCCCCATACGCCCCGAAGTCCACCGAGAATGTGGGCAGACGGGGATTTACGCCTTACCACAATCCACCGTCACCTTTATAGGGAATTCAAAGGCATGGATACCCGGTCAACCATGTGCGAATTTAAGGTGTTCGTTGGAGATAGGTTGGTCTTCGAGGATGTGATATACGCTAGGGAGGAGGGCGGGAGGGTAATTCTTAGGGATGTGTTGGGGGAGAGGAAGGAGCTGAGCGGGTGCAGGATTGTGGAGGTGGATGTTCAATCCACGAGGTTAGTGCTCGCCGAGGAGCGGTGAAGGGCATGGAAGAGAAGGTTGAGGTGGTGAGGGCGAGCGAGGAAGACGAAATCCTAGACATAGAGTTGGAGGAGAGCCTCCTCAGAAGGAACGAGGAACTAGCCGAGGAGAACAGGAGGCTCCTAGACGAGCACGGCGTATTATGCATAGACGTGATGGGGGCGATAGGCTCGGGGAAGACCGCCCTGCTGGAGGCGCTAGCCACCCGTCTACGGGGGAAGTACCGGATGGCGGTCATAGCGGGGGACGTAACAACCACCGTAGACGCCGATAGGATGAGGAGGCACGGCGTGAAATCCATCCAAGTGAACACGGGCAGGGAGTGCCACCTAGACGCCAACCTAGTGCGTAAAGCCCTAGAAAAACTCAACCTAGACGAAATAGACATCCTATTCATCGAGAACGTTGGAAACCTCATCTGCCCAGCGGACTTCCCCCTCGGGGCGCACAAGCGGCTGGTCGTGGTGAGCGTCACCGAGGGGGAGTACATGATTATAAAGCACCCCATGATATTCAGCGCCGCAGATGTCATCGTCATTAACAAGGTGGACCTAGCGGACGCCATGGGGGTAAACCCCGACAAGCTGGTGGAGGACGCTAGGAGGGTGAACCCAAAGGCGAGGGTTCTGAAGGTCTCGGTGAAGACGGGGGAAGGGGTAGAGAATGTCTTAGAGGCACTAGACCTATAAAGGGGGGATTGGGTGAACATGCCGCTGAACCTAGCAAGAGAAATAGAAAAGCTCCGAGTGAGGCTGGAGGAGTACGTCGAGGCGAGCCAATCCCTAACCAACAAACTGAAAACGTGCATGGAGAGGTTACGTGAATTAAACACGATCTTGGAGGAGCTGGAGCGGAACCCGGACAACGTGAAGTTGAGGGATGCCCTACGGCTCAAGCTTGAGGTTGTTTCGGCGCTCGGGGATGCGTTAAGCGCCCACGGGGAGATGCACCACGAGGAAAGCCACATACTCGAGTCCTACGCCGCCCTCCTCACCGCAGTGGAGGAGAAGATACGCAAAGCGACGGGGACGTTAGAACAGAGATGAAAAGAACTACTCCTTACGCCTAACCCTCCCAGTAATCTCTAATGCCTTAAGGGTGTCGTATACCTCCTCCGTTGTGACATCAAATCCGGCTCTCCTCATCGCGACGGCCAACTCCAGAACCGTATAACCCTTATCTAAGTTCGCCGCGAGCGTCCTCGTAGCTATGCTTCTTCCCGGGAGATCCGCCAGAAGTGCGTCTATGCTTTCGTAGCTGGGGTCTGGTTCGTAGACCTCTAGGAATCTTGGGTCTATTTCTTCTGGCATCTCCACCGAGACGACGTTATTATCCACTAGGAACTCGAACTTCCTGCATGCCGTGATTAGGTCTACGCCCGCTATCTCCGCTATGGTCCTGATGCTCGTCTTCCCGTCTACCAGCCTGAGAAGTCGGAGGGTTTCCGCGTCCAGTTTTAGCTCCACGTGTTCCCCGGTTAACCGTGGTATGGAGTCCTCAAACACCACCTTCTCCAGCTTGGGTGGAGTTACCACGCTTGGGGTGGGCGGCGGCTGGGTCGGCTTAGGAGCTGGTTCAACGACAACCCCCGCCTCCACAGCCTCCCTGAACTCCCTAGCTATGCGCTGCGCCTCCAGTATCATCAACCCCTCCCTCTTCCCCTCCAAGACCGCGACCAACCCCTCACCCACCTTGGAGAACAAAATCTTAGTCTCGTCCATCCTCTTCACTTGATAATCCCCGACATCCATGATGTCAATCAGCATCTTCGCCAACTGGGTTAGCCTCCCCTCCAAATCCCTAGCGAGGTTGGAGTAGATGACGTTTCCTTCCACGTCGACTAGGGCGAATCTCACATCCCCCTCGGAGGGTGCCACCTTCTCCGCGAAGAGACGGAGATTCCGCTCCAATTCGAGGCCCACAAATTAAAAATTCCTTTTCATATATTTAAAGCCAACGTTGAAAACCTGCAAAATTACTGCCTAAAATGCCCAACCTATGCGGTTGAATATGCACGAAAACGCAAAAATGGGGGACTAAGAGAGGCCGGCCTTCTTCAGCAGTATCGCCCAGTCCCTGTCCACGCCCTCCTGTATCCTCCTCAGCAGGTCCTCCCTCCTCTCCGGCCTGAAGAGGTGGGCGAACCTGCCCTGGGGTTTCAGATACTCCTCCACGGGCTTCTTCGTCTCAGGCCTCCTCGCAATCGTCTCGCTTGGGCGGGAGAGCTTGTAGACGGGTCTATCTTCCTCCCACCATGCTTCCCATAGGGGGAAGACGCACGTTTGAACCGAGAGCCTAGCTAGCTGTATTCCCTGGTCCGTGGGGAACCTCCAACCCCTCGGGCACGGGGCGAGGATGTGGACGAAGGCGGGTCCCTCCGCCTCCAAGCCCTTCCTCACCTTCTTGATGAGGTCTAGGGGGTAAGCTGGGGAGGCGGTTGCCACGTACTTCGCCCTGTGCTCCACTACTATGTGGTCTATGGGCTTCTTCCACTCAGACTTCCCGGGGATGACCGACCCAGCTGGAGACGTGGTGGTTGAAGCACAATACGGCGTCCCCCCACTCCTCTGAATCCCCGTGTTCATGTACGCCTCGTTATCGTAGAGGATGTAGAGGAAGTCGTGCCCCCTCTCTAAAGCTCCTGATAGGGCTTGGAACCCTATGTCGTACGTTCCGCCGTCCCCACCGATGGCGATTACATCCACATGCTCGTACTTAGCCTTCCCCCTCTTCTTCAACGCCTTAAAAGCAGCCTCTATACCCGAGGCCGTCGCCGCGGCGTTCTCAAAGGCGCTGTGTAGCCAAGGAACCCTCCAGGCCGTGTATGGGAGTATGGTCGTCGCCACCTCTAGGCACCCGGTGGCCACGGTGACGATGGTGGGCCCCCGGAGCGCCTTCATCGCCATTCTAATAGCCGACGCGGAGGTGCAGCCGGCGCACATGCGGTGGCCGGATGTCAGCACATCCTCCTTCACGGCTAAATCCTTTAACGTGAGACTCTCCACGGCGTTCACCTCCTACTCCCTAACCCCCATATACCGTATGGGCTCCTCCACGCGCCCCCTCTCAGCGTTCCTCGCGACGTCCCTGAGGGTGTCTACGAGGAGGCTCACTGGCATGTCCCTGCCGCCCAGGCCGTAGATGTAGTTTGACATGAGGGGCTTCGCATCCGCATCGTAGAAGAGAGACCTCATCTCCATGAAGAGCGGCCCTCCGTAGGCCCCGAAGCTCATAGCCCTGTCTAGGACTCCGATAGCCCTTACGTGGCTTAGGGATTCCAGTATCTTCTCCCTTGGGAACGGCCTGAAGCTCCTTATGCGGAGTAACCCAGCCTTTACGCCGTCCCCCCTTAGGATGTCCACGGCCGTCTTGGCGGTTCCCATCGTGCTTCCCAAACCCACTATGGCTATGTCAGCGTCCTCCAGCTTGTATGGATGGACGAGCCCGTACGTCCTCCCGCTTATCTCCCCGTACGCCCTTCCCACCTCCTCTATGACGGACTTCGCCTTCTCCATGGCCTCAGCCTGCTGGACCTTATACTCGAAGTAGTGCGTGTACATGCCGAAGGCGCCCAGCGTGAGGGGGTTTTCAGGGTCTAGGACGAGGGGGACCTCCCTCCCCTCATGCCCCACCACCTTTATGAACTGCCTCTCGCCGATGAACCTCCTAACCACATCGTCCGGTAGGACCCTCACGTTCTCCAGCGTGTGGGAAAGGACGAAGCCGTCTATGGTGACCATCACCGGGAGCTGAACCTCCGGGTGTTCGGCGATGCGCCAGGCCTGTATGGTTGTGTCGTACGCCTCTTGGCTGTTCTCGCAGTATAGCTGTATCCACCCGGAGTCCCTGGCGCCCATCGTGTCCGAGTGGTCGCAGTGGATGTTTATCGGGGCGCTGAGCGCCCTGTTCACCACAGCCATGACGATCGGAAGCCTAAGGCTGGCGGCGATGTAGAGGATTTCCCACATCAACGCCAGGCCCTGGCTCGCCGTGGCGGTGAACGCCCGGGCTCCAGCGGCGGCCGCCCCAACGCACGCCGAGAGCGCCGTGTGCTCTGACTCCACGGGCACGAACTCCGTGTGAACCAGCCCGTCAGCCACGTACTCGGAGAACCTCTCCACGATGATCGTCTGGGGCGTGATTGGGTATGCTGAGACGACGTCGGGGTCTACCTGCTTCGCGGCGTAGGCTATGGCCTCGTCGCCTGTTAAACCTAACACTTCCTGCTTGGCCATCATTTTACCTCTCCTCCACCATTTCTATGGCCTTGGCGGGGCACTCGGCGGCGCAGATGCCGCATCCCTTGCAGAAGTCGTAGTCCACCTTGGCCTTCCCGTCTACCATAACCATGGCTCCGTCTGGGCAGTAGAAGTGGCATAGGGTGCACCCGGTGCACTTCTCCTCGTCCACCACGGGGCGGAGCGTCCTCCAGCCCCCCGTCTTTGATTCGGTCGCCGGCCTGAAGGCCACCCCGGCTACGGGGATTTCCCTCCAGCCGGCCAGCTCGCTAATCTTCACGGTCATTCAGCCACCGCCTCCTCGTACGCCCTCTTAATGAGGCTTGCGTTCTTCTCGCCTATGGGCCCCTTAAACCTCTCCATGGTGACCGCCACCAGCGAGTCCAGGCTTATTATGCCCGACGCCTTGACGATTGCACCGAGAATCGCCGTGTTGGTTATGGGTCTACCCAGAACCTCCATGGCGAGGCCTGTGGCGTTCACAGTCCAAATCCTCCCCTTGCTCGTCCCGAGAATCTCCCTCACCCTCGCCGGGGGCTCCCTGGAGTTAACCACGATGACCGAGTCATCCTTTATGCCCTCAACCACCCTCGGCCCGAGTAGGGTTGGGTCTAGCACGGCGACTACGTCGGGGTTGTAGACCATGCAGTGTATGTCTATGGGTTTCGTGCTGATTCTGGCGAAGGATAGAATCGGGGCTCCTCCACGCTCGGGACCGAAGAAGGGGAAGCTCTGACTGTACTTCCCCTCCCTCTGGGCGGCCAGCGCTAGGAGGTTGGTTGCAGTCCACGCCCCTTGGCCGCCTCTCCCATGCAGCCGTATCTCAACGAGTTCTCTCATACACCCCACCTTTAGCTAATTATGGGTAAAGCCAGCTACTATAAACCAATTTTGGTTGTGCCTACCCTCGGAGGACTTCACGCTTTCTGAGGCATGGAAGCGACTTTACGGCGTCTACCGCGTCCTTCACCGCCTGCAGGGCGTCCTCCCTGTGCTCCCCAGCCACAACCACAAGCAGAATCGCATCTCCAACCCTAAGCCTACCCATGACTAGGTGGATGCGCACGTCTACGACGCCCCACCTCCCATCCAGCCGGGACGCGAGGTGCCTAAGGAGCCTCTCAACCTCCCCCCGATCCCCTTCCACCACGAACTCGGCGACCTCCCTCCCATCCTCCGAGCGCCCCCTAACAATCCCCACGTAGGAGACGATGCAGCCAGCCTCACGAACCTCCGGGTTCGCCCTAACGTCATCCAACACTTCCTGAACGCGGAGCTCCCCGGGTCTGTGGATTTTAACGCCCCACACGGTGAACCAGCCACCCTCCTAGTAGTGTAGACCAAGATTAAATATGGCGGTTGTTGAGTAGGTGTTGGCGCTAGGAGGTTGGAGACCGTGCTTAAGGAGTTCCTTTTCATCGCCATGACGGTCTTCCTCATGGAGATCGCCGACAAAACCCAAATCGCCACCATCGGCTTCGCAGCCCGCCACAACCCAGTCATGGTCTACGCCGCCTCCGTGCTCGGCCTCGCCGCCTGCACGGTCCTCTCCGTCCTCTTTGGGGGCGTATTAGCGGAGGTAGTGCCGGAGAAGTACCTAAAACTCCTAGTGGGAGTCCTCCTCATAGCCGCTGGAATATGGAACATACTAGGCTAAGAGCGACAAAAAGACGCCTTCACCCCTTAACTTTCCTAATGACCCGTATCTCCCGGATGGCGGTCTCCGGGTACTGTCCAGATTCGTCTTTCTCGTATTGTTTTGTCATGTCCCATATTGTGAGTAGGGCTGCGGATGCGGCGGTTAGCGCCTCCATCTCCACCCCGGTTTTACCCACGCTCCTCACCTCGGCTGTAACCACCACCTCCCGCCCCTCTATCCTAAAGTCTATTTTGACGTTGGTGATTGGAATTGGGTGGCATAGGGGTATGATGGACGGCGTCCTCTTCGCGGCGAGTATCCCCGCTATCTGGGCTGTTGTGAGGGCGTCACCCTTCTCTATTTGGCCTTCGCGTAGACGCCTTATGGTCTCCTCCCTCAGCCTTATACGCCCCTCAGCCACAGCCACCCTGCGGACGTCGGGTTTCCCTCCGATTTCCACCATGCGAATCCCGCCGGGCAACCGTTACACCTCCACCCCCTAACCCGTGAAGTAGGGCCTTCTTAGCATTACCGCCCTCTTAAACACCGCCTCCAGCTCCCGCATGCTTGCGCCCCTCCTTATGGGCGTGAGTATGTCCACGAGGTTGTCGTCCCTGAGCAGGCAGGGCTTCAGCTTTCCATCGGAAGTAACCCTCATCCTAGTGCAGTAGGCGCAGAACTCCGTGTTGTGCATGGGCCTCACCACCTCCACCTCCGCTCCCCCCGGGAGCAAGTACTTACGCCTATGGTGCATCCTCCTCACCAAAACCCGGCTCGCCATCCTCCTAAGCTTCTCCTCTATTGGCGCCGGGTCTACGTGGTATCTACGAAAGACGCTGTTTTCGGTGGATGGGGCTGAAACCAGCTCTATAAGCTGGAGGATAACGCCGACCTTAGAGGAGAACTCCACCATATCCCAAACTTCGTCCTCGTTCACCCCCCTCAACAGAACCATATTCACCTTAACCGGATTTAACCCAGCGTTCTTCGCCTCCATTATCCCACTTAAAACGCTACTTAGGCAGTTTCTCCCAGTAATAGCCATATATCTGCTCGGATTTAGGCTGTCTAGGCTCACATTCACCCTATCTAGGCCCGACTCAGCGAGTTTATGCGCTAGGTTCTGTAGGAGCGTCCCGTTGGTGGTGAGGGACACCTCCGCTATGCCCGGAATGTCCTTTATCCTGCGGACTATCTCTAATATGTCCTTTCTAAGTAGGGGTTCGCCGCCCGTGAGCTTCACCTTCCTCACTCCGAGGCGTGAGGCGACCTCCACGATGGTGGCTATCTCATCCGGGCTCATCTCGGTGGATGGGGCTTCGGTCTCCCCCTCCCTGTGGCAGTAGAAGCAGTTGAGGTTGCACTTCTGCGTTACGGATATGCGGAGGTTGTTCACAGGCCTGCCGTAGGGGTCCCTAATCAACGCCGGCCCCCCACTCGTGGAATAGGTGGACCTGAACCTCCTCGCCCTCCTCCACGAGCTTCACGTCCTCAGGTATCTCCACATACCCATCCGCCAACGCTAGGCTCGTGATGGCGCCGGAGCCCCTCAGAATTGGACATGCGTAGACGCCGCCCCCACGGGTTTCTAGGCGGACTGGTATGGTGTTGAGCCTCCCACTCGCCGGGATCAGCCTCGTCGCCATCCGGGCTTTGATGCGTAGCCTACGCGTTTCTGGTAGGGCAGCCATCGCCCTAATCACTGGTGCCGCGAAGTTGTGGAATGATACGAGGGCGGATGTTGGGTTTCCGGGCAGGCAGAATATGGGCTTGCTTCCAACCACGCCGATGATCGTCGGCTTCCCGGGCTTCATGCGAACCCCGTCTACGATGACGCCGGGCTCCCCCAACCCGTCTACGACGTTCCGCATGAGGTCTGTGGCTCCAACCGACGTCCCACCGGAGACCAAGACTAAATCCGCCACCCCCAAGCCTTTCCGGAGCATCCCCGAAATCTCCTTGGGGTCGTCTCCAGCCACTCCTAGGAAGATGGGCTCTCCGCCGCACTCCTCCACCGAGGCGTATAGCGTTATCCAGTTCACATCGTAGATTCTCCCATCCGCGAGGGGGCCCCCGGGCTCCACGAGCTCCCTGCCCGTGGAGAGTATCGCCACCCGGGGTTTAGCGTAGACCTTAATCTTCGGCATTCCGAGGGCTGATAGGACCCCGAGGGCTGTCGGCGTGAGCCTAGTTCCCCTCCTCAGCACGACATCCCCACGCCTTATGTCACGCCCCACCTCCATCACATTCTCCCCGGATGCGACCCCCCTAAGAACCAATATTGAGCCGCCTGCTCCTCTCCTCGTCCACTCAACGGGAACCACCGCGTCCGCACCATCCGGAATAGCCGAGCCAGTGGCAACCTCAACAGCCTCCCCAGGACCAACAACCACGCTCGGTTTCTCACCTACATTTACCTTCCCCGTGACCTTCAGCTCCAACGGGTTCTCCTCCGATGCCCCGAACGTGTCTTGGCTCCTCACGGCGTACCCATCCATGGTGGCCCTTGGGAACTGCGGCACGTCTATTGGTGCCTTCACGTCTACGGCTAGGACGCGGCCGTGCGCGCGGGTTAGCTCCACCTCCTCCACCCGTAAAGGCTTCATCTTCACGTATCGCCGTATCCTCTCCAGCGCCTCCTCCCGGGATGCGAGCCTCCTAAACACCTACGCCACCCCAATGGGCTCATGCGGGCTGAATAGGTGGACCTGAACCTCCTCGCCCTCCTCCAACCCCTCCCTGTCCTCTGGAACTTCTATGAAGCCGTGCGCCTCCGTCATCGTGGAGAGGATGCCTGAACCCGTGACCCTCAGCGGCTCCGCCAGCACGACGCCGTCTCGAACTACCAGCCTCACCCTCACGTAGTCCCTATACCCCAACTTCGACGGAACCCTAGCGGAGAGCCTGGCCCTCACGCAGGGCCAAACCTCCGTCCGGACGCCGGCTAGGTGGCGGATGACGGGCCTAGCGAAGAGGTGGAAGGCGATGAGGGTTGCAGCTGGGGGACCCGGTAGGGAGATGATGGGTTTTCCGTTGAGTATGGAGAGTGCGACGGGGCTTCCGGGTCTAGATGCGACTCCGTGAACCACGATACGCGCCCCCAATGTCCTCAGGGCGTCTACAACCAAGTCGGCCTTCCCGACTGAGACCCCGCCCGTGGACACGACCATGTCGCAGCTCTCCAAGGCCTCCCCCAGCCTCCGGCTGACCTCCGACGCGTCATCCCCCACGATGCCGTAATCAACGGGCAACCCCCCGCAGTCCCTGATGAGTAGCTCGATCATGGGCCTGTCTACGTCCACAACCGTGCCGACCTCCACTGGGGTGAACGCATCCACCAACTCTGAACCCACCGCCAGAACCCCAACCCTAGGTCTACGATAAACCTGAACGGACCTCCTACCGATGAGCGCGAGCATGCCAACATCCTGCGCCCTGAGGACGCGGCCCCTGCGGAGGGCAACCTCCCCCCTGCGCACGTCACACCCAGCCCTGTTCACATCCCTCCACGGAGGAACGGCCTGATAGACCAGTATGTAACCGCCCACGGGCTTGGCGTACTCGACGCGGAGGACGGCGTTTGCGCCCTCCGGGAGGGCTGAGCCCGTGGCGAGCTCGGCGGCCTCCCCGGGCTTAATGGAGAAGTTCGGCCTCTCCCCAACGGCGACCCTCCCCACAACCCTGAGCTTCCTCGGCGTTTCAGGAGATGCCCCGAACGTGTCCTCAGCCCTAACCGCATACCCATCCATGGCGGCCCTGTGGAACCCCGGCACATCCACATCCGAGATTACGTCACTAGCCAGAACCCGGCCATACGATTCATCCCACGGAACCTCCTCAACGCCGACCGGCCCAAAACCGCCAACCTCCAAGAAGCGCCTGAGCGCCTCCCCAACGGGAGTCAGCCTCCTAAACCCAACCCACCGAGCGTCCACCGGGGGGTCGCGCGGGGGATCGATGTGCATGGCGAGTCACATCGCATATTAAGCTGCTTGATATTAATAATTTTGGTGGTTCGCCGTGGGAGTCCCACATGAGCATAAGTTGAGGGCTCCGAGCAGGCTGAAGTTCTCCATAGTGGTCGTGAGCACGTCCAGATACCGCCTCGTGGAGGCTGGGGAGGATGCGGTGGACGTATCTGGGAGCGTGATGCAGAGGATGATTGAGGATGCCAAGCACGACGTAATCTCTAGGAGAATCATACCGGACGATGAGGAATTCATAGTGAACACCCTGAGGGAGGAGGCCTCGCGGGGCGCTGATGTCATCATATTCTCCGGCGGGACCGGCGTCTCCCCGAGGGACGTAACCATAGAGGCGGTTGAACCCCTGCTCGAGAAGAGGCTTCCGGGATTCGGGGAGCTGTTCCGGCTCCTAAGCTACAAGGAGGTTGGGGCGTCAGCCATGCTCACCAGGTGCACGGCTGGAACCTACAGGGGCGCCGCCGTCTTCTGCATACCTGGCTCCCCGGACGCCGTGAAGCTCGCCCTAGAGAAGCTCATACTCCCGGAGGCCGGGCACGTGGTCGCCGTGGCCAGGGAGGTGTAGACGGGTAGATGCCTAGGAGGCGCCCCCCTTAGCGAAGATGAGGATGTACTCGTGCACCTTATTCACTATGAAGACGTAGGGGTAGCCCAGCGGCCTGAGGTTGTTGTACTCCAGCCGCCTATCCCAGATGATTATATCCTCCAGTAGAAACCCTATCCCCTGCATCATGCTCGTGACATCCATGTGGAATGGTATGAACCTGCTCCCCACCCTTAAGTCCATGACCACGACCACGCAGCGTTTACCGGGTTTAAGCGCCTCGTAGACGTTGCGAAACACCTTGCTTAACTCCCCCTTAAACGCCTCGTAATCCTCGATGTTCCCGAGGTCCCTCTCCAACTCGGAATATGGCCTCGACTCCTTGTAATCCGCCGTTCTCTTCCTTCTGTGGACCATCCAGTATGGCGGGGAGGTCACGCAGAGGTCCACCGAGTTGGGGCGGACGTATTTCAGGAGGGCCCTTGCATCCTCGCAGTAGACCTCTGGCTCCACATCCACCTCCCTGAGGCGCCGGCTAATCTCCTCTGAAGGCGGGTTCCCAGCTAGGAATTCCGTTAGGCGGGTGGTTAGCCGGATTTCCCTCCCCTGCTCCGCAAGCCTCTTCCGAGCGAGCTCCGCGAACTCCTCCACCACGTCGAACCCAACGCCTTTCCTCCCAAGCTTCTTCGCTGCCACAAGCACGCTTCCAGAGCCCATAAATGGGTCGAGCACCACATCCCCAACCTTCGTGTAGATTTCTATCAACCTCTCGCAGAGTTCGAGCGGGAGCATCGCGGGGTGCCCCAATTTAGCCTCTTTTGGGGTTTTTGTTATGCTCCACACGCTGATGGAGTATCTACCCCACGTCTTCCCATCTAGGTAGTTGAGACGCTCCCTAGCCAACTTCACCGCTTCCTATGCACCCTCGATTATAGGTTTATTAGGCGGATGAACCTAAGTACATTTCGCGGGGTGCCCGTTCTTGGAGAGCCTCATCCAAAAATTTCTAGATAAGCGCAACGTGTTTGCGGTTGTCGGGGCTTCTAGGAACCCGGAGAAGTACGGACATAAAGTATTCAGGGACCTGAGGGACGCTGGATATAAGGTCTACCCAGTGAACCCGAACGCCGAGGAGATTCTTGGAGTAAAGTGTTACCCAAGCCTGAAAGACCTACCGGAGACGCCTGACGTGGTGGACTTGGTCGTCCCTCCGAGGGTCACGGAGAAGGTGGTTAGGGAGTGTAAGGAGTTAGGCGTGAGGATGGTTTGGATGCAACCCGGCTCCGAGTCCGAGGACGCAATAAAATTCTGCGTGGAGAATGGTATGGAGGTCGTCCATGGAGTCTGCGTCATGGTTGAGAGGAGAAGGCAGAACCCACCAGCCGGGGGGAACCCCTAAACCCACTTCTTAATCATGCGCTCCAGCGGTTCGCGCCCAGCAGCGCCAATCATCCTGTCTACGGGCTTCCCACCCTTAAATAGGATGAAAGTCGGTATCGCCATGATGCCGAACCTAGAAGCCACATCCGGATTCTCGTCCACGTTCACCTTAGCGAATAAAACCCTACCAGCGTAATCCCTAGCCAACTCCTCGATTATCGGCGCCATCGCAAGGCATGGAGCGCACCAAGCAGCCCAGAAATCCACCAAGACGGGTGCATTCGCATTCGCCACGAATTTATCGAAATCCTTGGAATTTAACTCAATTACCCCCTTCCTTGCGGATTCCATCCTAAGCGCGTTACTTCCCTCGGTCTTTCTTAACATCCGCTCTAGTTTCCTCTGGAGTATCCTCTCTAATTCCTCATCCCTCTCCATACTCACTTACCTCCATTCGTGCTCGTGATGCTTCCGCCCGGGGCACGCCTCCTCCATGGATGCCACCTTAATGTCCCCGGAGATTAGCTTTCTAACCGCGTCCCTAACCGTGGAGGCGTCTACGATATACGCCTTCACGCGACTATTCTCCAGCAAGGCCAGCGCCCTCCTACCCAAGCCGGGGGTGAGAATGGCGTCGACGCCCATGGTGATTAGGAGCTGAGCGGGGGTCATGGCGCCACCGAAGTGGGAGCTAGTGTTCGGTACCACCTGCACCCCCTTAATTTCTCCGTCTTCAACCTCAACTATGGTAAAGACCTCGCACCTCCCGAAGTGGGGGGAGACAGGCGCATCCAGCCCTCCGGGGGAGTAGCTTGGAACGGCGACCTTCATCCCAGCATCACCTAACCCACACGCAAACGCAGATTTAACCTTTCGACTCCCCACCCACCTTCAGGAAATCCACTATGCGGTCTACGATCTCCATGAACGCCTTCGCAGCCGCCGAGTCCGGGTGCCGAATCACGAACGGCTTTCCGGCGTCCGAGTCCTCGCAAATCCTAGGGTCTATTGGAATCCTCCCTAGGAATGGGACGCCCAGCTCCGCGGAAATCCTCTCACCCCCACCCCTCCCGAAGATGTCTACCTCAGCCCCGCACTTCGGGCAGACGAAGCCGCTCATGTTCTCAATAACCCCGATGACAGGAATCTTTAACTGCCGGGAGAATATCACGGCTTTCTTCACAACCGCCTGCGAAACCTCAGACGGTATCGTAACGATTATAACCCCATCCATGTCGGGTAGCAACTGCATAATGCTCAACGGCTCGTCGCCGGTTCCCGGGGGCAAATCCGTCAGTAGGAAATCCAGTGGACCCCAAACCACATCGGAGAGAAACTGGCTTATCGCCCTCATCTTCAGCGGTCCACGCCAAATCACAGGCGTTTCCTCGCTTGGGAGCAGAAAGTCCATGGAGATGACGCGAATATTTAGGGGACCGACCGCTGGAAATATCCCGGGGGGACCCGCGGATACCCTGCTTCCACTGATGCCAAGCATCTTTGGGACGCATGGACCATGGATGTCCGCGTCTAGTATGCCAACGGCGTACCCACGCATGGCTAAGGCCGCCGCCAAGTTCACGGTGACGAGTGTCTTTCCAACCCCGCCCTTCCCGCTAATCACGGCGATTTTATGCTTAACCTTGCTCATCCTCATCTCAATTAGCCGCCTGTCTAGAACGCCTTTCTTCTTCTCCTCTTCGGGGCGGTTCTCAGCCTTGGGGCGTGTTTCACGTTCTCCGCTGATGGCGGTCAGCCTCCAGTTGGATGGAAATTAGGTGTTCCTAATTTATTTTTCGGGTGGTTCAGCCCTTGCGAATCGGAATGAGGCACAAGAACTTCAGGGTTCCCGCACCAACGTTCCTGAGTTGGTGCCGCTCGTTCGGCGGGATGAAAATGACGTCCCCAGGCCCTATCCTCTTTTCAACGTCCCCACCGACCACGACGCCCTCGCCCTCCAAAACGTAGACCTCGTGCTCCCACGGATGCTCGTGCAGCGGCGAGTAGCCCCCCGGCTCCACCTCAAAGAGCCTCATGGCGAAGTTTTCCGCCCCGGTCTTCTCGGTGATAAGCCACCGAACCTTAATTTTCTCTGCACCCTCCTCCTTCACCTCCTCCAACTCCACATCCCTATAATTGAACACCTTCACCTCGGTCACCGCCACACACTAAACCAAACCAAAATAAAGAACCTTCGGAGCCACGGTCTAAACTCTAGAGCTAATCACTGGCATAAGAAAGCTTAAGTGGCTTGCTAAATTAAATTCTACTTGAACTCGCCCTCATGGTGGGTTATTTGGCCACTAGGGGTGTCGAAGACTACCTAGAAGCCATCTACATCCTGTTAGAGGAGCGGGGATACGCGAGGGTCTTAGACATCGCATCGCGCCTCGGGGTGAAGCCGCCCAGCGTCACGGAGATGCTCCAGAAGATGAGTAAACAGGGACTCGTCGTGTATGAGAGGTACCGCGATGTCCGCCTGACCTCGAAGGGGAGGAAAATAGCGGAAGCTGTTGTTAAGAGACATAGAATCCTCAAGGAGTTTCTAGTCCTCCTCGGAGTGGATGAAGAGATCGCGGAGGAAGACGCCTGCGGTATGGAGCACAGCATCCACCTAGAGACGGCTGAAAAACTAACGAAGTTCGTTGAGTTCATCAAGAGTTCACCATCCAGCTCTAAATGGCTGGCGGATTTTAGGCGTAAATGTGGAAGTGAGAGTTAAAGACGGAACTTTATTTCTTTGCTTATGCACATAGAAACCTCTAAATATTATACCCCCACCCAAAAATCGGGTATACCTAAATTTATGTAAGATGGGGAGGCTACGGAATGTGACGCGACGAAGACGGGGCTCAGGCGCCCTATACAAGGCGTCGGGTGCAACGCTCGCCAGCCTCGGAGTCGGCGAGAAAGCCATAGTGGAGTGGATCGTGGCTGGGCCGGGCGCCGCTAGGAGGCTCGCCGACATGGGCCTAACCCCGGGGACGGAGGTGAAGATTGTGAGGAGGGGGCCCCTCGGTGGACCCATCCAAGTGGAGGTTCGTGGGACATCCCTTGCGCTCGGCTATGGACTCGCCTCGAAGGTTTTAGTGAGGAGGGAGAGGGTTAGGGGGGTTGACAGCTAAACGCCGACTGACCATCGCCTTAGCTGGAAACGCCAACGTGGGGAAGAGCGTCATATTCAACCAGCTTACAGGCCTAGATCAGGTGGTCGGGAATTGGCCCGGAAAGACCGTGGAGAGGGCTGAGGGGACGCTGCATTACCGCGGATACACGATCAAGGTTCTAGACCTACCCGGAACGTACTCCCTCTCCGCCTACTCCATGGAGGAGGTGGTTGCGAGGGAGTACATCGCCGTCGAGAAGCCGGACGTTGTGGTGGATGTCGTAGACGCCTCAGCCCTAGAGCGCAACCTATACCTCACACTACAACTCCTAGAGCTGGAGACACCCCTAGTAGTGGACTTGAACCAAGTGGACTTCGCGGCTAAGAAGGGAGTCCAAATAGACGCCGAGAAGCTGTCAAAGATTCTCGGCGTTCCCGTGGTGCCCACGGTGGCAATCTCCGGGAAGGGCGTAGACAAGCTATTGGATGCGGTGGTAGACGTTGCCGAGGGGCGGGTTAAGCTTAAGCGGCTTAAGGTTCGGTACAGCCACAAGTTAGAGGAGAAGATTCAACAACTTAAGAAAATGCTTGAGGAAAGGCTCCCCCAACTATGCAGTAAATATCCAAGCCGCTGGATAGCTGTAAAACTCCTAGAGAACGACTCGGACATCCAAGAAAAGGTTAGGGAGGCGGGTGGAAGCGAAATTGTAGCATCAGCGGGGATATTAGCCGCGGAACTACAGGAGATTTATGGAGAGCCCGCCCCCATACTAATCGCCTCTGAGAGGTATGGATTGGCGGGCTCCATCGCTAGGGAGGTCACCCAATTCATTCATCCACCCCGGCTGACGCTTGAGGAGCGGCTGGACGCCATTACCACGCACCGCCTCCTAGGATACCCAATTCTAGCGGCTGTGGCGGCCTCCATGTTCGCGGCCATATTCCTCGGTGGGGCCCTACTCGCCGCCCCCCTCGAATCCCTCTTTGATGACTTGTTGATACCAGCGGTGGACAGCGCCCTCTCAGGTCTACTTCCAAGCCCCATCGTCTACCTAATATGTCAGGGGGTTATCAGCGGGGTGGGGGCTGGCGTCACCATCGCCCTACCCTACATCATACCCTTCTACATAATCCTCTCACTGCTGGAGGACAGCGGCTACCTCCCGAGGGCGGCCTTCCTCATGGACAACCTCATGCACAAGGTGGGCCTCCACGGGAAGGCGTTCATCCCCATCATTCTCGGGTACGGATGCAGCGTCCCAGCCTGCATCGGCTGCAGAATCATGGAGACGGACAGGGAACGGTTCCTAGCGGGGCTGGTGGTGGTGCTCATGCCGTGCGCCGCCAGAACCGTGGTCATACTGGGCCTCGTAGGGAAATACGTTGGCCTACACGCCGCCCTAGCATTATACGCCTTCGACCTACTCCTAGCCTTCGCAATCGGCAG
>CAZKUI010000016.1:0-18103 GCA_964555905.1 uncultured Candidatus Bathyarchaeia archaeon
ACGGCGGAATAGCGAGGCACGTCGTGTCTACGTTCCTCGAGGCACTAAGAAAGCCCCCGCGCAACCCACTAATCCTTATGGGCTGCGTAATTCTCCTCCTCATAAACGCGTACCTAATGGTTATGGGGTTAATTCGGGAGCGCTTACTCGGAATCAAACCAATATCAAATATATAGCGTGTCCTCTTTTTCTGGTTTTGCACACAAAAATGTGGGGATAAAAAGGGAGGAATTGTGGTTTTACGGTAGGTGTATTTCTGCCTCGTCCCACTCGCACTCGCTGACCATACCTAGGCACTCAACGATGTCCACGTCGTCAGCATCGTAGTCAATTTCGATGATTATGTCCGTGGTTCCAGCTGGTAGCGTACGAAGGTCGTGGGTGCCGCCCGTAAATATGTTGTCCCTTATCCACTGGCAGGCGTACATCGTGTCCTCGGCGGTCCAGCCCCAGACCCATAGGAATACTGTGCCGTTGAGGTCCCAGTATGTGGAGATTACTGCGTAGCCTGTGTCGTCGCCAACATCCTCGTCTACGTAGGTGTGTCTGGCCCAGCATGTGAGGGCGTATATCTTCGTCCAGTGGTGATCGAACGGTGGCTCATCTAGCGCGAATGCGTTCACGAAGTCGTTCACATATTCGCCGAATAGGTTGGCGTAGGGGCCTCCAACCACCGTTATGTTGGTCGTAACGATGTCCTCACCGTAGTAGCTGTCCGTCTCCATGAGGCCTATTCTTCCACCTACCTGTTCACCTTCAGCTGCTGGGAAGTAGTAGTCCTCACGCATGAAGCCTGTGCCTGGCTTGCTGAGGCCGTAGGGCGCGTTAGGCCCGTACGTGTGCTCCTCCATGTCCAGTAGAGCGCGGAAGGCCCATCCGCACCATATGGCGGTTCCATTCGGTAACATACCGAACGGGGTGGTAAGGAAGATACTCGTATCTAGGGCGCTCACTAGCGTGGCGGCTCCAGCAACATCCGTAGTCCTAGCATCCTTCCCAATTGCAACCCAATTGTAATGGGTAATGTTTGCAATTGCCTCGGTTCCATTGACACCGCTAGTCGTTTCATTGCTAATCCACTTGTTCGCTCCGAATGCACGCGGTAGGTCTGGGTATGGTGTGAACGTCCTGTTCATGATGAGCCAGCGCGCTTCATGGCATACGTAGTTATCATCTCCAACCCAGTATGGCGGCGCCTCCATGTCTACGTCGTCGGCTTGCTGCGTCTCGTTATGCGGGAAGTCTGTTACGCCGTATAGGGTTGCGGTTCTGAAGTTCTGCCAAGTGGCGTAGCTCATGTTGAACCTCCACTGAGCCTTCACGAAGGGTATGTCAGGCTCAGTGTTCTGATGTAGTTCATCGTCCCATATGTCAGGCCAGATGATGTATGGTGCAGAACTCCAGGTGCTCTTGTGGCCCCATAACTCATCGGGCGTCGCGTCGACCGTCGATAAGTCCTTGTACCAGAAGTCGGTGGCGTTCACGGCGATGTCGGTGCAGTTGGGCCAGTAGGCGGCGAAGCCCACGTAGTCCTTGTCCCTATCAATTAGCTGAACAATCCATATTCCATTCTCTGCTCCTACAGTAGCGTTAGGATAGCCTGGTATGCTACCCCATATGGTGTAGTTGTAGACGGTGGTTGCGTTGTAGACGTGGGCGTAGGCCCTGAATTCTGGCCAGGGGCCTATCAGCCACTTGCTCTGCCTAGCGAATGTGCAGTTCACGGTCCTCTCGCCCAGCTCCTCCTTCGGCACCTTTAGGGTGATGGTGTCTAGGAGGAGCACGGTCTTGAAGTTCTTGTTGAATATGAACAGCGTCTCTATGTGCAGAACCGGGTAGTGGATTCCCGGCAGCGGCTCGTCCTCGATGTCGGTTACGGCTAGGGCGATGAACCTCCTAGGTCCGTCGTATATGATTTCTAGCGGCTTGCTGTGGGCCCTGCCGCTGGTCTTCCTTCCGCCGTATGGCGCTACGTTGTAGCCGGCGCTGTTGTTAATCCAGTCTCCGCCATAGTCCCTTAGGTCGCTGTATAGGGCGAAGGCCCAGACGTACCTTGGGCCGTAGGTGTAGCTCCTGTAGCGTAGGCTAATCCACCAGCCCTCGCTGTACTCGATTGGTGTAGCCCTGTCGTTGGCGAACGGGTCTCTTAGGCTGTATTCAATACCCACTGGTGCGTGTGGGTGGGTTGCCTCGCTGATGACTTCTCCGTACTTGGAGAATCCGACGTCCACTGGCTTGTGTAGCCAGTGTCGGCCTTCATAGTCATAATAAGCGGGGTAGTTGTCTATGCCTAGTAGGCCCTTTACGGTGACGTATTCGTTTCCAGCGGATACTTCAGTGGCTGTTGCCACTGGTAGGTATGCGAACATCGGCAGGGTTAGCGCTACCATTAAGGCTACTGCTATTAGTACCTTAACTCTATCCATGGTGTTTTCCCACCTCACTCGTCTTTATTGCATACGGCACTCGCCATTTAAAAGATTTTCGGTATTTAACGTACATAGCACTCCTATTAAAGTGAAAGTCGAGCCTAATATCGACATAAGCCGATAAAAATCGTGAAAAAGCTAGAATCCAGCGTCCTCCAGCGCCTGCGTAAACGCCTCAGCTATATACCGAACCTGCTCTGCATCCACTCCGGGGTGCACGGGGAGGGATAGCACCTGCTCCGACGCCTTCTCCGTTTCCGGTAGTTTGGATGTTGCGAACCTTCTGTAGTATGGCATGAGGTGTATCGGGGTTGGGTAGTAGACGGTTGCCCCCACGCCACGCCTCCTGAGACCCGCAACAACCGCACCTCTAACCTTGGAATCGGCGTTTAGGAGCCTAACCGTATATAAATACCAGCTGTGTCTACGTCCACCGGGCTCAAATGGAACTTTGACGCCATTTAAATCGCGAATCATGGCTGTGAGGGACTCGGCGTTCCCCCTCCTTACCTCTAAGAATTTTGGGAGTTTGCGGAGCTGGGCGATGCCTATGGCGGCGGAGATTTCCGTCATGCGGTAGTTGTGCCCCAGCATAACGGAGTTGTAGTCCCCCCTCTCCCCGTGGGAGCGTATGAGCCGGAGCTTCTCCGCGTACTCGTCTACGTCCGTGGTCACCATGCCCCCCTCACCCGTGGTCATGTTCTTCGAGGCGTAGAAGGAAAAGCAGGTCAGATCGCTCACCGAGCCGATTCTACGCCCAAAGTACTCAGCGCCATGTGCCTGAGCGGCATCCTCCACCACGACCAATCCATGCTCATGCGCAACCTCAAGGATGGGCTTCAAATCCGCGGGTAAACCATACAAGTCAACCGGGATAACCGCCTTCGCCCTATCCGTTATCATTTTTTCAAGGAGCTGGGGGTCCATGCAGTAGGTTTCAGGCTCGATGTCCACGAACACGGGCTTAGCCCCGGATAGGACGACCGCCTCCGCGGTGGCGACGAACGTAAAGCTTGGAACGAGAACCTCGTCCCCCGGCCCAACCCCAGCCGCGAGGAGGGCCATGTGGAGGGCGGCGGTCCCGCTGTTCGCCGCCACCGCGTGCCTCGCCCCAACATACCTAGCAAATTCCTCCTCAAACTTACCCACCATGGAACCTGACGGGCCCCTGCTCGTGAGAAAGCCGCTCTTTAGAACGTCTACCACGAGCTGAATCTCCTCCTCCCCGATTAACGGCTTGTTGATCGGTATCATGTCTGGCTTCAAGGCGTAATCCCCTGGGGGGCTAGTATGGTCTAACTACTACTCCGCCCCTGCGTATATATAATCTCCACACGAACACCGCAATAACGCATGAAGCAACCGCTACCGCCGCCATCTCCAGCGGCTCTACGATCGCGGTTGGCGGCTGATGCGGGACCTCCAGCCGCATCTCCTCCTCGCTTCGTATGGTGAAGTTGTGCGCCTTCAGGAACTCCTTTAGTGCTCTGGTGGAGGCTGAGTAATCCGTCTCCGTGATGTTCGCGTATAGTATCGTCTGCGCGCCCGCGATGGCGGACGTTCTAATCATGTCCAGCGGGTCTCCACTAATTTTGAACGTGGAGTAGGTGAGGTCCACGGGGAGCCACCCCCAGGGCGGCACGTAGACCACGGCCCATCCATGCCAGCCGACGTTCCAGCTCACCGTCTCCAAGTGTCCATCCCACGCTAAGTCCCTCTGAAAGCCCGGGTAGTATATGCATCCTATCTGGAGGTACGCTGGGATGCCGACGATTCTGCAGAGCGTTATTAACAGGTTTGCTTGGTCGTCGCAGTCTCCAAGCCTCAGGTTGTAGGTTTCATTTGGGTAGAGGGGCACGTCGAAGCTCTTGTAGGCTATGTTCCCCGAAATCCACAGGGCGAACCTCGTTAGTATCGCCAGAACGTTCTCCTCTCCATCGCTTAGGTTGTAGGCGAGTTCCCTCAGCTCCTCATCGTTGACCATCCAGCACCCCTCCTCCTCGCAGTAGTTGAGGCGCAGCCCCTCCGGTATGTCGCGGAGGGTTCCCGCCTCCTCCACGCTGACTTGCGGTAGCGCCCTCTGCGTGGAGGTGATGCGGTAGACGGTGGTGTAGGTGAGGTTCTCCCCCGGCGCCAAACTCCATACACCAAAGTCTAGAATGGATATCGGGTTTCCATCGCTGTCTACGCCTACCTCCATGATTGGGTGGGACGTGTACTCCAGCGTGACCCGCTGCCACGAATTGTTCGGGAATAGGTAGACGGTTGCATCCTCCTTTGTGAGGTTCCATGTGGAGCTTCCGTGGTTTATGTAGGTGGTGGTGATGCGGAGGGTGAAAACCAAGTTCTCCTCGTTCGTGTATCCGCATACCAGCGGGGTTAAGGACGCAAGAACCAGCGGAATTAATAGGGCGACGGCCCTCCACCCCGTCAACCCGAAACCCAAAAGGACTTGGTAGCCAATCAGATATAAGTTGGCGTGTCGGGGTCAAAAGAGGATATTAACCGGTGCGCTAACCAGTGATTGGGGTCTTCCCTTGGCGTCAGGATACGTGGGGAAAATCCTGCGGGTGAACCTCGCAGATGGGGAGGCGTCCGTTGAGGAGCTCGACTGGGATAGGGCCCTGAAGTACGTCGGTGGGAGGGGATACGCGGCTTCCATGCTCTACGACGAGCTTAGGGCCGGCGTAGACCCCCTAAGCCCCGAGAACCTGCTCATATTCTCCACGGGACCCCTCACCGGGACGGCTGCCCCCACCTCCGGCAGGTTCACGGTTTCATCTAAGAGCCCGCTCACTGGAACGATATTCGATTCAAACTGCGGTGGTTTTTGGGGTCCGGAGCTGAAGAGGGCCGGATTTGACGTTTTGGTGGTTGAGGGGAGGAGCCCCTCACCCGTCTACCTTTGGATTCACGATGGGGACGTCGAGGTTAGGCCGGCCGACCGCCTCGCCGGCATGTCTACGAGCGGTGTGGAGGCCGCCCTGCGGGGTGAACTTGGGAGTGGGGTTCGCGTCGCCTCCATCGGCCCCGCCGGGGAGAACCTCGTCCGCATAGCGTGCATCGTGGTGGATGGGCATAGGGTGGCTGGGAGGGGCGGGATGGGCGCCGTGATGGGCTCAAAGAACCTGAAGGCGGTGGCGGTTCGGGGTAGAGGCCGCGTGGAGGTGGCGAATAAGCACGCATTCATGGCTGAGGTTCGGAGGGTCCTCAAAATCCTTTCAAGGAACCCGCTCACCGGGGACCTCCTCAGGAGGTATGGAACCCCGTGCCTAACCCGCCCCGTGAATAAGGCTGGCGTGCTCCCCACAAGGAACTTCCAAGGGGGGTTCTTCGGGGAGGCTGAGAGGATAAGCGGGGAGGCGGTGAAGGCCATAACGGTTAGGGCGGAGGGGTGCTACGCCTGCCCGATAAGGTGCGGGAGAGCCGTCAAGCTTAGGGCTGGGCCCGAAGCGGGTCGCGTGGTAGGCGGCCCCGAATACGAAACGTTGTGGAGCCTCGGGGCGCAGTGCGGCATAAGCGACCTAGACGCCATCGCGTACGCCAACCACCTCTGCAACGAGTACGGCGTAGACACCGTATCACTCGGGAACGCCGTAGGCTTCCTCATGGAGTGCGTGGAGAAGGGCGTAATCTCCGAGGAGGAGCTTGGAATTAGGCTCCGGTGGGGTGACTCCGCCATACTGCCGGAGCTGGTGAGGCTCACCGCCCGGAGGGAGGGCGTGGGAAGGCTGCTAGCTGAGGGTGTGAGGCGCATATCCGAGCTGCACGGCGGCGGGGAGTTCGCCATGCACGTGAAGGGCTTGGAGTTGCCGGCGTATGACCCGAGGGGGGCGAAGGGCATGGGGCTGGCGTACGCGACGTCCAACAGGGGTGGATGCCACCTAAGGGCTTACGTGGTGATGAGCGAGGTACTGAGCGTCCCCAGATACCTAGACCCCCTGAAGGTAGACGGGAAGGCTGAGCTGGTGAAGCGCCTGCAGGATGTCTACGCCGTATTGGACAGCATGATCCTCTGCAAGTTCACCAGCCTCGCCCTCTTCGACACCCTAAACTACGAACCCAGATTCTACGCTAGGCTCCTCACAACCGCCACGGGCTTCTACTTCGACGAGGAGGAGTTCAGGAGGGCTGGAGAACGCATCTACAACATCGAGAGGCTCTTCAACGTGCGGGAAGGCCTAGACAGGTCTGCCGACACGCTCCCAAGAAGGCTGTTGGAGGTTCCGATGCCATCCGGGCCGGCTGAGGGGCACGTGGTGGAGCTGGGGCGAATGCTGGACGAGTATTACAGGGTGAGGGGGTGGGACCCACTTGGCAGACCCTCGGATAGGAAGCTCATGGAGTTGGGCATCATAGCGGAGCCGAGGTGGCCCGTCCTCCAAGTTGCACTGGACCTAAGGGACCTGAAGGAGGCGTTACGCATCGCTGGTGGGGCGCACCGCGGCGGGGCTTCTTGGCTGGAGGCGGGGACGCCGCTCATCAAGAGCGTGGGTATGGAGGCTGTTCGGAGGCTCAGGGAGTTCTTCCCATCCGCCACCATCGTCGCCGACCTGAAGACCCTAGACGTGGGGTGGATGGAGGTGGAGATGGCGTCCCAAGCCGGAGCCGACGTGATAGGCGTCTCGGGCCTAGCCCACAACAACACGATTAAGGACGCCGTGGGCTGCTCGAGGCGCTACGGAACCCGCATCATGGTGGACCTGCTGGAGGTGAAGAACCCGCTGGAGAGGGCTAAAGAGCTGGAGGCCCTCGGGGTGGACTACATCTGCCTGCACACGGGCATAGACGTCCAAAGGGACAGGGAGGAGGAAATAGACAGGAAGGTGGACTTAATCAGGAGAATCGCAGAGGCGGTGGAGATTCCAGTGGCAGCCGCCGGCGGAATACGGCTGGAAACCGCTGGGAAGGTCGTCAAGGCTGGAGCGAAGATAGTCATCGTCGGGGGGGCAATCACAAGAGCCGCCAACCCAGAGGCGGCTGCAGCCGCAATCCTAAGGGAGATGCGTAAGGCAGCCCGGGGATGGTGACGCACTTAATTAGCCGCCATCCACAATACTATTTTTAGGTAGTGAGGTCATGGGCGAGGGTTTCGCGGAACACTTAAAGAGGAGGGCGCTCGCTTTTCTAGAGGATGCTAAGGTAGATTTCGGCAGAAGAGACTACGACCTCGTGTTATTTCACGTTGAGCAGTTCCTCCAACTATACATGAAGCATCTCATCTTTAAAAAACTAGGGGATTTCCCAAAGACGCACTCGCTAATAAGGCTAATCAATAATCTAATGAAGGTCTACGGCGAGGAAGTCCTTAAAAAATTCTATGAAGATAATATGGAAATTCTCCATTTGCTCGAGGAGGCGTACATAACGTCGAGGTATCTACCGAGACGTTACGGGGAAGATATAGCTAAAAGGGCGCTGGAGTTTGCGGAGAGGGCTTTGGAGGTGTTAAGGTGCCTAGAGTAGATTTCGTAGACATCCTACTTGATGATTTGAGGATGTTCGAGAAGTACCGTAAGAACCTCGTGGGTTACGCGAAGATGATAAAGGGTGTTGTAAGGAGGCGTGACCCTGAGGGAAGGGTGCTCATTTTCGGGAGCACCGTTAAGGGTGAGGCTAGACCTGATAGCGACATCGACGTTCTGGTGGTAACCGAGCTGGCTGGGGATTTAGATGAGCGGTTAAGGCTTAGGATGGAGATTGCTAGGGCCATTGGGGATGTGACGCCGTTCGAGATACACATAGTTACCCGCGGGGAGTTCGAGGGCTGGTATATGAGGTTTATAGATGAGTATGTGGAGGTCTGATTCTGCGCGTGGGTTTAGCCGAACGCTTCCCTCGCGTGTCTTTCGAACGCCTTGGTGAGGGTTTCGTCGAATCCTATGAAGGCGATTTCCTGCAGTTTTGTGCCCCCGTCTATGTGGTTTTTCGCCGCCTCCATCATCACCCTCGCCGCGTCGTCCGGGTCTACGCCCCCGACGCCCGTCCCCATCCCGGGGAAGGCGACGCTCCCTACTCCGAGTTCCTCGGCGCACTTGAGGGCGGCTTCGGTTGCCCTCGCCACCTTTTCCGGCGTTGTGCGCATGGCGGGCCTCTCCATGGTTGGTGCGTGGATCACGTACTTGGCTGGGAGCCTCCCAGCTCCTGTGGCTACCGCCCTACCCACGGGTACGGGTGCGTGCCGCGTGGCCTCCTCCTCGATCTCGGCTCCCCCAACCCTCCTTATGGCTCCGGCGACCCCGCCTCCCATGACGAGTAGGCTGTTCGCTGGGTTCACTATGGCGTCCCCCGTCCACCGCGTGATGTCCCCACGCTCAACGGTTATCCTCACACCCTTATAGGAGAACTCGGGCAACCCCCCACACCAACAAAAACCTAGGTGGGGTGAGGAATAAAAGTCCGTCGGCCTAGGCGCCAGAGTAGGCTCTCCCGAGCATCCATTCGATGTACTCGTCCGTGGATTCGAATTCAACGTCTACGCTGTCGGAGAAGACGCGGATTACGCGGACGTCCACCCCGAGGGTTGCCCTCCAGTAGCTCAGCCACCTCGCTATTTCTGCGCGTAACTCCCGGCTTGTCGGCTCACCCCACGCGTCCTTGGTGTAGTAGCCCCCGGCTGGGTCTAGGATGGTGAGCTCTCCCGGGTTTGTGGAGAGTTGAACCGCCATGTGCCCGCCCTTTGAGCCCGAGATTATGATGCACTCCGTTGGGTAGGCGCCTTCGTGGTAGTTTATGAGCATGGAGCATAGGAGCAGGCTTGAGTCCTCGCAGTCCCCACGCCTCAGCCTCAGCGTCTCGTTGGGGAACTGCCAAACCTCCTCTACGTACTCCACGCCCCAGGCTGGCTCCTCGGGTAGAACTGGGTAGATGCCGTCCTCCACATACTCCACGTTATCCGTAACCCACGAGTACAACGTCAGGGTCTCCGTCCAGAACTCGCCGCTGTCCCTTGGGTCGCTCCAGCCGCCGAGGGTGAGCCGTGAGACAAGCTGGGATACGGCTGAATCTCCCGGGGTGACGAATGTAGACGGGTTCTCCAAGCAGCACCTCTGGTTAACAGCGCGCCTTAACGCCTGATACGCATCCCTCCACCTGTTGTATTCATCCGTCAGCGTCTGCAGCGCCAGCTTTGCATCCTCGTACCTCCTCTCAACCTCGGATGTCCTCAGGATGAGCAGGCCGAAGGCGGAGAGCTGGGCGACCACCAGCACTAGTAGGATCATGGCTGCGGCGCGCCACTTTGGTGAGACGCCAACCCGCGCGGCCTCCACCCCAAAACTGCGTCGTGTGATCCCCCGCACCTCCACGTCACCCACGCGTTTAGGGGCGATTAAAACGTTGTGGCGCCTTAAATGCGTGTGGCGGGTATTGTATTGTGGTGCGCGGCTTGGGAGGGGTGGAGATTAGGCACGAGCCGTTCCGGGAGGTCGTCATCAAGGAGTACATATACTTCCCGTCGGTGGAGGAACTAGCGAAGTTCGCGGAGGTCGCCTCCGGCGGTAGGCCCACTGGCCTGAACTGGGCTGAAGGCGTCGCCTTCATCTACTACCCGGTTCCCCTGGCCACGGAGGTGGCTACGAGGGAGCTTGTTGAGGGTGGGCGTGTCTACTGGGCGTTTGTGAGTTACGCCCTCATGCCCGAGTACATGCCCGTTGTGGAGACGAGGGAGAAGATTATGCTCCCGGTCATAAACGTTTCATCCAGCCGCCTCTTCCGCCGTGTAGCTGGCTGGCTTAAGGAGCGGGCTGAGGTGGGGAGGCGGTGAGCACCCCTCACTCCCACTCGGAGCCCGTGGTGTACGCCCACACGACCACGGAGACCGTGAGGATTACGGCTCCCAGAACCCCCGCTAGGAACCAGTCGGCCTGCAGTAGCTGGGGGATGGCCTTTGAGAGGAATCGGCGGATGGACGGGATGTAGGGGCGGCAGATCGTGTAGACGGACGCCCCGAGAACGAAGCCTAGAAGGGCGATGCAGCTAAGAGTCTTCAGCCTCCCCAACCAACCACCACCAATCCATAAAACATAGCTCCTTATTACACTTAACCTAGCAAACCCAAACGCCATAAAATAAAATCGCGGTTTTCCGTCAACAAAAATTGAGGGTGGGGTTATTGAGGAGCATTAGGCGGTCTTTGAAACTACCCCGTCTACCCAGAATACGGCGTAGACGCCCTCACCCTTCAGGACTCCCCTGAGGGTGGAGGAGACGCTTCCCATGGGGAACACCCATCTGTTCGCGATGAGCATGGCGTAGTGCGTTCCCCCGCTTGCATCCCCGCTGAGTATCACCAGCCTCTTCGTGGTGGACACCCCGAAGCCACCCGTTATGGTGTAGGTCTCACCGCCGACGGTGACCTCCCCGCCCACCACCGTGAACCCGATGCTCCTCGGGCCGACCTCGGTCACCTCAAGCGTCAGCCTGATGGACGCGGTGGCGTTCGTCCACTCCCCGCCAGTGAGCATCTGCGCCTCACCGTGCGTGGTGGTGAACTCGTAGCGGTCTCCGGGGGCAACCTCGGCGGTGGCCATCCCGACGATGAAGACGCCTAGAACCACCAAGGCTATCGCAGCTATAGCAACCCCGATTTTTAGGGAGGTTTTCACGTTCTTCACCGATTCAAACTACTCATGAATAAAACTTAAAGAGGCCGCACCAGAGGTGTACACCAGAGATAAAGAGCGGGGTTTGGCTCCTAGGGATGGAGTGAAGGGTGGCTCGTGGAAGGGCTAGGCGTAAGACCGCCATACAGATTCGCTTTGAGATTCTGGAGTTTCTCAGGTATGCCGGTCCAACCCCACGCACCCACCTGTGGCGTAGGGCGACCACGCTCGCCTACGACGACTTCCTTAAGCACCTGAACCACCTCGTGGAGAGGGGCCTCGTGGAGGAGGACGAGAACGGGTGCCGCCTAACCCCGAAGGGTAGGAAGGTCTACGACGAGCTGAAGGACTCCCTCCCAGCCATATTCTAGCCGGGTTCACCTCTGGTGCGTCAATCTTATTAGAGAGGCCTCCAAGCCAGAAATCAGTGAAGTGTGATGGAAGAAGGGGAGGAGATAGAGGCTTTTCCGGTGAGAACCCTCCATGACCTAGCCGAGAGGATGGTAGACGAGTGGAACGTGATGAGGGGGGCTGTTATCGCAAGCTTGGTGTCCTCCGTATTTCTCACATTCTTCATAATCCGCTGGTTGACGAGGTATCTTAGGTTCCTCACGCGCTGGGCCTACGGGGACGCCCTCCTCCTAGTCGCAGCCTTCCCCTGCATTCTGTTCGTTCTATTCTCATCCATCCAACAGTACCGGTTCTACACCGAATGGAGGAAGCGGTTTCAACGCCTAAGAAGGTTAGAGGATGAATTAATGAGAAAGTACCGGTGAGGTGGGGGGCGAGTGCCCCAGCTCCGTTTCCATCCGGGGAGTTAGGTGGAAGTAAGCGGGGATGCGCGTACACCCATAAAAGCATCCCAGCGGATTTTGTTTAGGTTGTGAAATCACAATCCGGCTCCGGGCCTCAATCTATATTGCGTTGTATATCTCAGCGTCTTAACAACCCTTATACCACCCGGCGGGCCCCTCCTACGTTGCCGACACTACCGGGAGGAGAGGAATTGTCCGGCAAGTTTGCCAAGAGTTGGGAAGGCGATGGAAACGGGGTCCCGTTCACCGTCCGCCTCAGGAACTCCATACTCCCGCGGAAGCCCGTGAAGGACAGGATCAACCGGGCGATCCGCATGGTGGAGATGCAGATTAAGCGGATGGACTCAGCCCTAAGCAAGTTCTACGCGAGGGACAGGGCGCTCTTCAACCAGATCGTAGACGCCTACATGCAAAGGGACTTGGAGAGGGCTAGGGCCCTCGCCAACGAACTCTCGGAGATGAGGAAGACGGAGAAGACGATGCTGTACTCGAAGCTCGCGCTGGAGCAGGTGGCAATCCGCCTGAGAACCGTCTCCGAGGTCGGCAGCTTCGTCTCCGTCCTAGACCCAGTGACGAAGGTTCTGAGGGGTCTACGCAGCCAGCTGGTGGGCGTGGTCCCCGACACGGAGAGGGCGCTCATGGAGATTAACTCCGTGCTGTCGGAGGTGATGGCGAACGCCGACTACATCTCCGAGGTGAACGTGGACTTCGAGGCATCCAGCGAGGACGCCCAGAGGATACTAAACGAGGCAATCGTGGTCGCGGAGCAGAGGATGAGGGAGAAGCTCCCCGAACTCCCAGCAGACCTAATGAACGGTGAGCCGACCAAGACGGAGGTGTAGGGGCCGTGGCGGAGACGCCCAGAAACCCAACATCCCTAATCGGGAGGGCGGTTCGAGACAAGTACGGCAGGCTCGTTGGTCGTATAATCTCGGTCATATCGGCGCCGAACGGAGACGCTGAATCCCTACTCATAAAGGAGCAGAGTGGCCGCTTCATCCGTTGCCAGATTAGCCAACTGAAGGCGGATGGGGAGTGCGTGATTCTGACCCCCATGGCTGTGGTCAAGGCGCTGGAAATCAGGGAGAGGATGCCGCTGCTGTGGAGGAAAGCGGAGATGCTGAGCAAGCTCTACGAGGAGAGGCGTATACCTCCGAAGGCTTTTGACGAACTCCAAGGGGAGGTGAACGAAGCCCTGAAGCAGCTGGCGCACGAGGCTAGGGCGGTTGCAGCCGAGCTGGAGCAGGCGTGCAGCAACTGCTCCCAGCAGATGAGGGACCTCATCACGGCCATGGCATGCTTGGAGGTGGAGAGGGGCATGGGTAGGGTGCGCGAGGACGTCTACAGGGAGGCTATGATGGAGATGCGCCGGGGTCTCAGGCAGGTGGTGATGGAGAAGGCTGACCTTGAGGCGCTCAGGAACGAGCTGGCGGAGTTCCCCCGGAAGATGGCGGAGGCGGCTAAGGCCGAGGCGAGGAGGCAGGCGCAGCTGGCTATACCCGCAGGAGCCAAGCCGCTCAGTCACCCCATAGAGGCTGAGAAGCCCGTGGTGGTTCACTTAAGGGATGCTGCGGAGGGGGTAGACAGCTCCTCGGAAGTGGAGGCGGTGCATGGTTAGGGAAATCTTCCACCGTGGGTCCCTCCAAGAGCTAGTAAACCAGACGTCCATCGCCGTTTCCACCCAGCGGAGGAAATTCAAGGCGGCCATTAGGAGGCTTCAGGGTTGGGAGCGTCGGCTCTTCGACGTCTGCGTTGAGGCGACGGTGCGCGGCGACCACGCCAGGGCCACCCTCTACGCGAATGAAGCGGCGAACGTGAGGAACGCGCTCCGCCTCATCAAGCAGTGCGACCTCATGATGGAGCGCCTCCTCATAAGGATGGCGACCCTAAAGGAGCTGAACTCCGCCGTTTCGGAGCTGGAGCCGGTGATGCGGGCGCTCCGCTCCCTCTCCAAGCAGCTCAGCGGCGTAATGCCCAGCGTCTCCGCCGAGCTGGAGAGAATCTGGGGCCTCATGGACGACCTACTCTCCATCACGAGCATGGAGATGCTGGATGCACCCCAGCCGATTAGTGGACCCGGAGGCGAGGAAGTTCTCGAGGAGGCCCGGGCTGTGGCGGAGCGCAGGCTGTCGGAGAAGCTCCCCGCGCCCCCAAGGGAGGTGGAGGTTGGGGCTCCCGGAGGGGCAACCGTGGCGTTGCTCTCCGGGGGTTTCGATTCACGCGAGGGAGACGCCAGCCCGGATGGAGGGGACATCGTGGACAGGGTTTTCGCGTACGCTAGGATGCGGGGCGGGGACGTAGACGTGAAGGAGTGCGCCACGGAGCTGAACGTGCCCCCGGAGAGGGTTCTGTGGGCGCTGGAGAAGCTGAATCAGGAGGGGAAGGTTGAACTCAGGAGGTGAGGCGGCGTTGAGCTCCATCCCCGAGCTTGAGAGGATGGCGTCCAACTACGCAACCAAGGCGGTTCACCTAGACCGGAGGGGGGAGCACGGAACAGCCATCACCATGTACAAGCGGGCGATAGAGGTGCTCCTCAAGCTCGCCAGCCTCTACCCAGACCACAGCCTCAACGAGATATACCTACGCAGGGTCGAAGCCTACAGAGAGAGAATTAGGAAACTCCAGAGCGGCGTGGGCATCCCAAAGGAGCCTAACGGCCCCGGGGGGCGCGGAACCACCCCAGCAGCCGCGCGTGCATTCACGCTGACGGAGAGGCCCAACGTCAGGTGGAGCGACGTGATAGGCCTCGATAGGGTGAAGAGGGCTATCGAGGAGGTGATCATATACCCGACCCGCCGCCCCGACCTCTTCCCCTTGGGGTGGCCGCGCGGCATACTCCTCTTTGGCCCTCCGGGGTGCGGGAAGACCCTCCTCGCCGCGGCTGTTGCCTCCGAGGTCGACGCCTTCTTCTTCTCCGTGGACGCCGCGTCCATCATGTCTAAGTGGCTTGGGGAGGCGGAGAGGAACGTCGCCCAGCTCTTCAACGCCGCTAGGAGCGTGGCTAGGAGCGGGAAACCAGCAATCATATTCATAGACGAGCTGGACTCCCTCGTCAGGGTTCACAGCAGCGAGGTCGGCGGCGAGGCCAGGGTTAGAAACCAGTTTTTGAAGGAGATGGATGGAATTGTGGATAAGGGTAAGCGCGTCTACGTCTACGTTATTGGAGCCACGAACAAGCCTTGGAACCTAGATTGGCCCTTCATCCGCCGCTTCCAGAGGCGCCTACTGGTGCCGCTCCCGGATAGGAGGGCACGGCTGGAGATGTTCCGCCACTTCACTCGGGGCTTCAGCCTAGCGGGTGACGTGGACTTCGGGAGGCTGGCGGATGAAACGCGGGGGTTCACGGGGAGCGACATAAGGGACGTGTGTCAATCAGCCCAGCTGAACGTCATAAGGGAGTTCTTCGAGGCGGGCAGGCACCTCGGTGGGGATGCGAGGCCCCGCAGCGTGTGCATGAGCGACTTCATGGAAGCCATTAAGAGGGTGAAGCCCACGGTCACGGAGGCCATGGTGAAGTTATACCAGAAGTGGGACGAGAGGTTCGGCTCCTACTAGCCCGGGAGGTGTTTAAAGTGGGGAGAACCATACCCCACATGGAGGCGTTGCAGGGAGGCCCGAGGTTGAAGCTCGAATTGATCGCGCACACGGAAAACCCGGAGTTGATAGCTGCATCCGCCATCCTCACCACCTGCACCGGGAAAACCCCAGCCCGGCTGGTTGAGGAGTTGAGGCGTAGACCCGGGAAGGTGGAGAGCCTGCTGGCGGGGATACCGCTCACGCATGGCTCCGTGCTGGAGCACAACCGCCTCGTCTGGTTGGTGGAGGCGGATGAAAGCGAAATTTTACGCTTAATCCTCAAGCACAGATTTTTTGAGGCCACCCAACTTAGGGAAGGCTTGTGGCTGTTGAGTGCGAACCTCAGAACGGTTGTGGAGTTCATCCTCGAGGGTGGTGGCTGGCTGAGGGACGCCCTCCTCGAATCCATACGCGGGGTGGCGCCCACAATCTGGAGGAGGCTCCGTGGTGGAGGTTAAGCTCATAGGATACTTAGCCACGGGGGAAATTCGGGCGGCGCTGGAGAGCAGGGGCATCCACGCCCCCCTAGAGGAATTGATGAAGCACGCTTCCTTCACATTCTCCATATCGGGGGTTTCTAGGGCGCTAACCCACCAGCTCGTCCGCCACAGGATGGCGTCCTACACCCAGCAGAGCCAGCGGTACGTGAAGATGGAGGATTTAGCTGAAACCGCCGTAAAGCCTAAGACCGTAGACGGGGACGCCGAGAGCCTATTCAAGGGTGTAATGGAGCACATTCAAGATGCTTATGGGAGGCTCCTCTCCGCCGGCGTCCCCGAGGAGGACGCCCGCTTCATACTCCCGAACGCCGCCCCAACCAGCATCATCGTAACAATGACGGCGAAACACCTACTCCACTTCTTCGGCCTAAGATGCTGCAACAGGGCGCAATGGGAGATACGCGAGCTGGCGGATAGAATGCTCAAGCTGGTTCGCAGCGTAGACCCCGAGGCATTCCGTAAGGCTGGGCCGAACTGCTACCAGCTGGGGTACTGCCCCGAGGGTCCGTTTTCATGCGGTAGAATGGAGGAGATGAGGGAGAAGTACGCCCGACTTGGCTACGAGTAAACGGGTCAGCAGAAAAAGGGGAATAAAAATGGGTGCTGGCTCCCCGACGGTTCCACCCCTCAATATGGGAGTTCGTCTATCCACGGGTACAGCCGCCTCAGTTCCGCCATAGCCTTCTTGACCTCGTCCGCTGGGTACTCGTATGGTGGGAGCTTCCCAGCCGCGTAGTCCTCGTACGCCTTCATGTCGAAGTGCCCGTGCCCGCATAGCAGGAAGAGTATGGTTCTTTCTTCGCCTGTCTCCTTGCATCTTAGGGCTTCGTCCACGGCGGCCTTTATGGCGTGGGCTGGCTCGGGGGCTGGTATAATTCCCTCGGTTCTGGCGAAGAGCACGGCTGCCTCAAAGACCTCAACCTGGTTGTAGGCCTTCGCCTTCACCAGCCCCTCGTGCACTAGGAGGCTTAGGGTTGGGGCGGCTCCGTGGTAGCGTAGACCCCCAGCGTGCACCGGGGGCGGTATGAACGTGTGCCCAAGCGTGTACATCTTCAGCATCGGCGTCATCCTCGCGGCGTCCCCGTGGTCGTAGAGGTAGACGCCCTTGGTGAGGCTCGGGCAGGCCGTGGTCTCCACCGCCACGAACTCCACGTCCTTCGGAGCCCTCCCCGAAACCTTATCGTAGTAAAATGGCCAGAATATGCCCGAGAAGCTGCTTCCACCCCCAACGCACCCATAGATGACATCCGGATACTCATCCAGCATCTCCAGCTGCTTCTTCGCCTCCTGCCCGACGACCGTCTGGTGCATTAAGACGTGGTTTAGGACGCTTCCTAGGCTGTATTTCGCGTCTTCATGCGTTACTGCGTCCTCGACAGCCTCGCTGATTGCTATGCCGAGGCTTCCGGGGTTGTTCGGGTCCTCCTTCAGGACGCTCCTTCCGTAGTTTGTTCTGGTGCTTGGGCTTGGGTGTATCTCGCCGCCCCATGCGTGTATGAGGCTCTTCCTGTACGGCTTCTGGTCGTAGCTCGCCCTCACCATGTAGACGGTTGTCTTAAGCCCGAAGAGGTTGCAGCCGAACGCGAGGGCTGAACCCCACTGCCCAGCCCCAGTCTCGGTGGTAAGCCGCTCCACACCCTCCTTCATGTTGTAGTACGCCTGAGCCACAGCCGTGTTCGGCTTGTGGCTCCCGGGCGGACTTACACCCTCATACTTGAAGTATATCCGGGCTGGCGTTCTCAACGCCCTCTCCAGCCCCACAGCCCTGTACAGCGGCGTAGGCCTCCACAGCCTGTAGACGTCGCGGACCTCCTCAGGTATCGCCACCCAACGCTCTTGGCATACCTCCTGCTTCACCAGCTCCTTCGCGAATAAAGCCGTCAAAGCCTCCGGCTTCACGGGTTCCCTCGTCTTTGCATCTATCGGGGGTGGCAGGGGCCTCGGGAGGTCCGGCAAAATATTATACCACCGCTTCGGGATCTCGTCCTCGTCGAGGAGCACTTTACGTCCTCTTAAGCCCATTGGCGCAAGGCCAAACCCCCGTCAAAGCCGACCTTAACCCAGCAAAAACTATATAAACTTTTGGACAACAAAACCCAGCCAACACGCATGGCCCTATAGAGATGCCAAGAAAGAAGCTGAGAAGGAGAAGGTTTCCGCTGAAATTTAGGAATTTCTTA
>CAZKUI010000017.1:0-10542 GCA_964555905.1 uncultured Candidatus Bathyarchaeia archaeon
CGTATGGGGATGTACGCCATGATGAGGGAGGGCTCCGGGTGGAGGGACCTCCACGAGGTGGTCAAGGCTGTAACCGTTGAGGGGTTGAACCCTAGGAGGGCTATTCTAGTGAGCGACGACAGACACCCGGAAGACCTAATCCGCGAAGGCCACATGGACTACATCATACGCAGGGCCATAGAGGAGGGTGTAGACCCCGTAACCGCCATACAGATGGCGACGCTGAACACCGCCGAGCACTACCGCCTAGACCACGAGATAGGGGGAATCGCCCCCGGGAGAAAAGCGGACGTGGTTCTCTTTGAGGACTTGAGGAGGATTCGGGTGCGTATGGTAGTCTCCGATGGGATGCTCGTTGCGAAGGACGGCGTCCTCATGGTGCGCCCAGCCCAGCCGACCTACCCGGAGCACGTGCGCAAGTCCGTGAGGCTGAAGCGGCCAGCCACCCCGGAGGACTTCACCATAAAGGCTCCGGTGGAGGAGGGAACCGTAAAAGCTCATGTTATTGGGGTGGAGGAGGGGAAGGCGGTAACGAAGCACCTCATCGTGGACGTTAAAGCCGAGGGCGGTGTGGTGGATGCGGACGTAGACAGGGATGTAATTAAGGTAGCCGTGCTGGAGAGGCATAAACGGACTGGAAACATGGGGCTTGGTTTAGTTAGGGGATTTGGAATACGGTGCGGGGCTGTGGCGTCCACCGTCGCCCACGACAGCCACAACCTCATCGTCATGGGCGTAGACAGTCGAGACATGGCATACGCCGTAAATAGGCTGGCCGAAGTTGGGGGAGGAATGATAGCCGTGAAGAGCGGGGAGACCCTCGCCCTACTAGAACTCCCAATAGCGGGATTAATGTCGGAAGAAAACGCCGAAGCTGTAAGCCAAAAGGTGGAAAAACTGCAGCAGGCGTGGAGAAAACTAGGATGCACGATGAAATCGCCATTCATGAACCTAAGCCTACTCGCACTACCAGTCATACCAGAAATACGCATAACAGACAAGGGAATCGTAGACGTAAAAAAATTCAAAACCATAAACCTATTCTTATAAAACGCCTGAAGCTCCACCTTCCCTCATTTCACGAATCATCTTAACAACGTAACCCTTCGGAAGTTCGGGGCCTTTTTCTACATACTCTTCAGTTTTTCAACAATCTAACTTGTTAAATTATCAGCTGTTTTGTTTCGTGTTTGCTTAGTAGGACTACTCTTGATTCTTTGCTTTCGTCTAGTATGTTATAATTCAGTTCTTCCGCCAGTTTTTCTGCGAATTCCCTTACTTCACCGTGGTTTGGCATGGCTTCTCTTCTTAGTCTTTTTCTTGAGAAGCCGACCCACATGTATGCCTTTGGTTCAACGAAGTCTGGTTCTGCCTTGTTTATTAGTTGTGCGTATTGCTTTATGTTTTGCATGTTTTGTCCTCTTACGAGGGTTATGCGTATTACTTTTCGGCAGTCTAGGCTCGGCATCAGTTCTAGGGTTCTCATTAGGCGCTCCCACCCATCCGCTATTTGGGGTCTGTTCAGCCTTTTGTATACAGCCTCATTTGGTGCGCATAGGGAAACGTATAGTTGCGTTGGTAGTTCATCCAATCCCGCTAGGACTTCGGGTTTCGTTCCGTTCGTCACGAGGAACGTGGTGAATCCACGCTTATGAAATTCCTTGATGAGTTCTCCTAGTCGCGGGTATAGCGTTGGCTCCCCGGCTAGGCTTATGGCGGCGTGCCTCGGGGTTTGGGCTTCCCTGAACTTCCGCATGTCCGTTTTCGGGTTTCCCTTGTATCCGCTGAGTATGCGGAGCTGCTCCCTTATGCAACCGTCTACGATTTCCTCTGGGTCGTCGGCGTACGGCATTTCGGTCTCAGCCCATTTTAGACCTAGATCCCCGCTTTGGAGTCTCCAGCAGTACAGGCACTGTTGGGTGCAGTAGTAGAGCGACGGGGTCATTTGTATGCACTGGTGCGTCTTTATGCCGTAGAATTTCTGTTTGTAGCACGGTCTGCCATTAATGAGCGTCTGGTAGAACCAGTTGCACCTCTTCACCGCGGAGTGTCTACCAACTAGGTGGTAGCCCTGTCTACGGAGTATGCGAATGAGCTCCTGCGGGGGTTCCCCAACTCTCCTCAGTTCCACCCGCCCCTCCGCCCCCAACCTTCCTAAAAACGGCTAGAATGAGACCGTTCTCTCCTCCATCCCATTCTCCGTGATTATTAGGATGTCAACTCCATCACCGCTCATGGCATCCCTACTAACGGCGGACCTAATCGACTTAACCACCAGCTCCCTAGCCCCCTCCAAACTGAGACCATCAGCATACCCAGCCTCCAAGACCCCCATCGCAATCTCAGCTCCGGTCCCCACAGCTGCGTACTTGTCGGGGACGACGGAGCCTAGGAGGTCTAGAACGTAGAGGGACGGGCCATTCTCGTCCACTCCACCCACGATGGTCTGCGTGATGAGGGGGAATAGCCTCCGCTCAAAGAGCAGGTTCGACATGAGCTTAGCCGCGGCCCTAACCGACATGGGCCTACCCAGCTCGTATTGGAAGAGGTTTGCGTATGCGCCGACCTCCCTCACCAGAATCTGCATGTCTGAGACCAAGCCGGCGCACGCTGCGCCAATCCTGTCTGTAATCTTGAAGACCTTCTTTCCCGTCTTGCTCATGACGAAGTATCCATAGGAGACCCTCTTCTCAGAAGCTAATATCACCCCTTTATCGCAGACGACGCCGACGGTGGTTGCTCCCGGTATGTAGCGGAAGCGTTGCTGAACCTCCAAACCAACCCCCACACAAGGAAATGCAACAATCCTATTAAAGGATTAGCTTCTGGGCGTAGACGCGCCCCAGACGCTAAAATGGTTTTATGCACCCATCAACTTTTAGTAGGTGGATTGGAGCAGCCGTTCGCACGAGTTAGGTACATTCCCTCAGCGGATGAATTGATAGACTTAGCCTTCAGACGCGCTTCTAAGGTTTCGCCCAGCCTCCCGAAGAGGGCTGGCGGGAAGGTCAAGGTGCGCATAAAGGAGCGGTCTAGAATAAGCACGGCGGGGCGCATACTCTCCAGCCGACTCCAACGCATCGTCCAAGAGATGCCCGACCTAGACCGAATACACCCCTTCTACAGGGAACTCGCCGACGTACTCGTTGGAGTCGGAGAGCTGAAGCGCTGCTTGGGCGCCATGAAGTGGGCGTCCGAGATGGTTCAGAGGCTCTCCGAGAGGTACGCCCGGAGGGAGCGGCACGCCAGAAGCATCGGAGAGGCGGCTCAGCTCCGTAGGGAGGCTTATGGGAGGATGGCGTCCATCGTTAAGCAGGTTTCGGATGAATTGGAGTTCCTGAGGAACGCCAGAAGCCAGCTGGTGAAACTCCCATCCATAGACCCAAACCTGCCGACCATCGTCGTCGCTGGCTACACAAACGTGGGGAAGAGCACGCTCGTGAAGGCGGTCTCCTCCGCGAAGCCGGCCGTCGCCAGCTACCCCTTCACCACAAAGAGCATCATAGTGGGGCACACGAAGACGCCGACCGGCGTGGTTCAGGTCATAGACACCCCGGGCCTACTTGATAGACCCCTAAGCCAGAGAAACCGGATAGAGCTTCAGGCGATACTCGCCCTCAAACACTTGGCGAAGGCCATAATATTCCTATTTGACCCATCCACCACATGCGGCTACCCGCTGGAAAACCAGATAAACCTATACCTAGAGGTCAAGAGGAGCTTCTCGGATATACCCATCATACCAGCGGCGAATAAGGTGGACATAGTGGATGACGACGACTTAAAGGCGCTGGGGTCTGCCGTCCACGAGCCAATCATGAAGGTGAGCGCGCTTAAGGGCTTCGGGGTTCGGGAGGTGTTTGAGGAGGCCTTAAGCAGGATGCGGTTAGGCGGTTGAACGCTTCGCACACCAATTTTCTGAGGTCGCCTTTAGACGGCGGCTAAAGTTTTAATGCGTTCATTAGGGTGGGTTCTCTAGGAAGGCTGATTCGTTGTGGGTGGTTGGCGTTGAGGGGTCTATACGTTGGTAGGTTCCAGCCCATGCACCTCGGGCACTTAAAGGCTATCCAATACATCCTCGGGGAGGTAGACGAGGTAGTAATCGTTGTGGGAAGCACCCAAATCAGCCACGAGCTCAACAACCCATTCACGGTGGGGGAACGCATCTCCATGATTAGGCGAGCGCTGGAGGAGGCAGGCATCCCCCCAAATAGGTACTGGATAATCCCGGTGCCGGACGCTGGGATGCACATGGTATGGGTCGCTCAGGTGGTGGGCTACTGCCCCGAGTTCTCCGTAGCCTACACGAACGAGCCGCTGACCCGACGCCTATTCATCGAAGCTGGATACGAAGTCAGACCCATACCCTACTTCAACAGGGGTGTCTACTCAGCCACAGAAGTGAGGAGGAGAATGCTTAACGATGAAAACTGGGAGGAACTCGTGCCGCCGGCGGTGGCGAGGTTCATAAAGGAGATTAAGGGAATTGAGAGGTTGAAAGACCTAGCTAAATCAGATAAACCTTGATAAGCTGAAATTATGTTTTAGGGGGTTTGGGTTGCTGGTTAGGTCTATGCTCTTTGTGGTTGACACGCATACGGAGGGGGAGCCGACTCGCATAGTGGTTGGGGGGCTTCCGGGCGTACCGGGTGAAACCGCCCTAGAGATGCGTGAATATATTAGGCGTAATCTAGATTGGGTGAGAACCACCGTTATTCACGAACCTCGGGGTCACGCCGACTCCTTCGGCGCTATCGTCCTCCCACCGGCGAGGCCAGATGTGGATTACACGCTCGTGTTTATGGATTCATCCGGCTATTTGGACATGTGCGGGCATGGGACGATGGGGGTTACAACCGCCCTCATAGAATTAGGCATGGTCGATGCGCGCGAGCCGCAGACCACGGTCGTCTACGAAACGCCGGCGGGCGTCGTTTCAGCTAGGGCGGAGGTGGTGGATGGCCGCGTTAAGTCGGTCACGGTGAGGGATGTGCCCTCCTTCTACTTGGGGAACTTAGAGGTGGATGTGAGGGGGATTGGCCCCGTACCGGTGGATATCGCATTTGGAGGGAACTTCTTCGCCATCGTAGACGGCGAGAACCTAGGCGTCAGTGTAGAACCGGGAAACATAAAACGCCTCATTGAGCTTGGGTTAGAGGTTCGGGATGCCGCAAACCGCGTGTTCCCAACCGAGCACCCCATAAACCCGCAGATAAGGGGAATAAAACTCACACTAATAAGCGACAAACCGAAGTTGGTGGGGGCGCACGCGAGGAATGTGACGATATTCGCTGACGGAGCCTTCGATAGGTCCCCATGCGGAACCGGAACAGCCGCGAAGATGGCGACCCTACACGCGAAGGGGGAGCTCAGGCTCGGGGAGGAGTTCGTGCATGAGAGCATAATAGGAACGAGGTTTGTTGGAAGGCTCGTAGAAAAGACGAGAGTGGCTGAATACGAAGCCGTCATCCCCGAGATTTCCGGGAGGGCGTACATCACATCCATATCCCACTTGGTGGTAGACCCGGATGACCCCCTACGCCACGGGTTCATCGTCCGCTGACCAAGACGCCCACCCATTCCACATAAAATCTGAAATTTCTTGGCTGAAAACATGCGACATTTGCACCATACCTGTATATCTAAATTTTTAGAGTCTGGGTTTCCTGTTTGAGTTTAACTTTTGGGTGCGTGTGCGGCTTAATTTCACTCTTCTCTCTAAGGTTTGATTGTTGAATATGCACGTATACTTTATTAGATTGGGCTTGTGTATCGCCGCGTGATGGGATGTTGCCAATATTCCTAATTTGTTTCGTTTCAGCTTGGTTTACGTGCTGAGGGGTTTAGGCGTGGCGCTACACTCCAGCTCCAGCATGAAGGTGCTTAGGGCGATATCATCGCCGATGAGGATGCAGATACTCACCCTCCTCTATAATGGGGGACCCCTCAGCTACATGGAGATTATGAAGGGTCTACGGCTGAGCCCGGATAAGGACGCTGGGAGGTTCGCCTACCACCTAAAGAAGCTCCTCCAAGCCAACCTCATCCAAACAGACTCCAATAATGGGAACTACGTAATCACGGACCTCGGAAGGCTCGTTGTGAACATGGCGCAGGGCGTTGGGGAGAAGGTTTCACGCCGTAGACGCATGCACGTGCGCACCTCCCACCTCACCATAGAGGAGTTCGACAGGAATAAAATCGTGGACTCTCTGGTGAGGGAGGCTGGTGTCCCGCTGGAGATGGCCTGCCACATCGCTAGGGAGGCTGAGGAGAGGCTTCTCATGTTTAGAACCAAGTATCTCACAGCCCCCCTCATCAGGGAGTTGGTGAACGCCATACTCCTAGAGAAGGGGCTGGAGGAGTACCGCCACAAGCTGACGAGGCTTGGCTTACCCGTCTACGACGTAACAAAGCTCGTTCAGACGATGGGAGCGCACTCGATGGGTGTTGGCGCCGTCTACAAGGTCGCCGGGGATAGGGTCATGGGTGAATACGCCCTGCTCAACGTGCTCCACCGGGACATAGCGGACGCCCACCTCTCAGGAATCCTCCACATAGGGGACATGGGCTCTTGGACGCTGAAAATCGGAGAGCTAGTGCACGACCTCCGCTTTTACCTATCCAACGGCACCCGATTCTCCGGGGTGGACATGGGCGGGGCGCCGCTGCCACCCCCAAAGAGCTTCGAGGCCGCCCTACTCCTGTGCCTCAGCGTCGTCAGGACCTCGGCTACGGAGGTTTCAGGCGAGCAAACGCTGGACTTCTTCAACGTATTTCTGGCGCCCTTCGCCGAGGGGAGGCGGAAGGACGAAGTGAAAGAAGCCCTCCACCACTTCATCCTAGACCTAAACCACTCCCCTAGGGTGGATGGAAGCCTCATAGGGGTTACACTCGGCTTGGAACTCCAAATCCCAAGCTTCCTAGCTGAGGTAGACGCCGTTGGAGCTGGGGGAGAAAAAGCCGGAACCTACGGGGAGTTCGGAGATGAGGCGCAGACAATCGCTGATGCCCTGCTTGAAATCATGCTTGAGAGAGGCAAACCGCTCTTTAATCCCAGCGTAGTCGTGAAGCTTAGGGGTGCCTCCCGAAGCCTCCAGCGGAGCGACGCGCTCCTCCTCGCCCATAGGATGGCGTCAAAGCATGGAACCCCCCTCTTCGCCCTCCTCCCCGAGGACCTCCCAGCGTCGTACTCCGCAACGGGATTCAGAACGTTTCCGGGCTGGACTGAAGACTGGGAGCTGGACACCCTACGCATGGCTAACCTAGATGGGGTGACGCTGAACCTGCCACGCATCGCCTACGACGCGGATGGAGATGTTGAGAGGTTCTTTAGGCTCTTGGAGGAGCGTGGGGAGCTGGCGCTGAGGGCGCTGCTGGTGAAGCGGAGAACCCTCGCGTCCCTCGCATCTCAGGGCCTGTTCCCGATACTCACGCAGGACGTGGACGGGGAGGGCTACATCCGCCTAAGCGACTCCCCCTGCACCCTAGGATTCGTGGGGCTGAACGAGGCTGTGGAGGCGCTCACCGGAAGCCAGATACACGAGGGCGGTGAGGGCGAGGAGCTGGCGGTGAAGGTGTTATCGCACTTGGCTAGAGAAGCCGCCGAGTGCTCCAGACGGGCGAGGGCGCGGGTTACCCTGTGGATGAACCCCGACGTAGACGCCGCAGTCCGCCTCGCCCGCCTAGACGCGGAGAAGTACGGCTGGTCAAAAATCCACGCCCAAGGCGGTAAAGAACAACCCTACTACACCTACATGACCGCCACACCCCTAAACGTAGACATACCATGGAGGAGGAGGATGGAGCTGGAGGGAGCGTTCCACGCCCTAACCCCCGGCGGGCACCTAGCCCCACTGCAACTCGCGGACGTGGAGCAGGACCCGGAGGCGCTCGCCGCAGCCACGCGGTGGATAGCGAGAAAAACCACGGTAGGCCTCCTAGCATACGCGAGGAACCTAACCTACTGCAGCCGCTGTAAGGAAACCTACTACGGGCTCCTACTCAAGTGCCCCCGATGCGGGCTGGTAAACCCGGTGATCAGATTCTCCAGAGTCGCGGCGAAGTATCAGCCGTCTACCCGGTGGAGGCTACTGGAGGGGGCTGTGAAGGGCAGGATTCAATACAGCCTCGGGCGGGAGGGATGAAGTGACCTACAATTTTCTGTATTTACACGATGGTGTAAATGCGTCGCATCGTGCACCACCCACATCCACACCTTTCCGTCGGCAAAGTGGAGAGGCTGAGCCTCGAATTCACGTGTGGTGATAGAGATTTGGTGATGGAGCAACCCATCGACTCCCTGAGATGCTCCCCCCGCGTGAGGACCTCACGGCTCCACTTCGAGGAGTTCAACCCGGAGAAGATCGAGGAGTCCCTAGTCAGGGAGGTGGGCCTCCCTAGGGAAAAGGCCGCGGAAGTGGCTCACGTGGTTGCTGAGAGGATTGGGAGGCTGAGGCCTTCCTTCCTATCCGCTCCGCTCATCAGGGAGATCGTCAACGTTGTGCTGATTGAGATGGGGCTGGAGGAAGCCCGCCGCCGATACACCCGCGTGGGCATGCCCGTCTACGACGTAACGAACCTCATCACCCACGGAGACAAGGAGAACGCCAACCTCCAACACCAGCCTGAGACCATACACAAGCTGGCTGCAGACCGAACCTTCATCGAGTACGCCCTACTGACCATGCCCCCGCATCTGGCCGACGCCCACATGTCCGGGGTGATACACATACACGACCTAGAGTACTTCGCCATAGGCCGCCCGTTCTGCTCCGGCCATGACGTCCGCTTCTTCCTGCGTAGGGGCCTCGTGGTAGACGGGGAGGGCGTCCACACGAGCGTGGCTGGCCCCTCGAAGCACCCGGAGGTCGCCGTGCTCCACGCGGCGAAGTTCCTAGCCGCCATGCAAACCCACTACGCTGGGGGTCAGGGCTACGACCTATTCAACGTCTTCCTAGCGCCCTACATGAGGGGCCTCCCGTACAGGCGTGTGAAGCAGATGGCTCAGATGTTCATCTACGAGATGAGCCAGATGTACGTGGCTAGGGGGGGACAGACGGTCTTCTCCAGCATCGCGGTTGAGCCGGGTGTCCCGAAGGTCGTGGAGGACCTACCCGCCGTGCTCCCCGGGGGCGTGGTTAAGGAGGGCGTAACCTACGGGGACTTTGAGGAGGAGGCAAACGCGTTCTTCAACGCCATAGTCGACGTCTACTTGGAGGGCGACTACATAGGGAAGCCGTTCAACTTCCCGAAGCTGGAGGTGAAGCTGAGGAGGAGCTTCCTGAGGGACTACGAGGAGGAGTACATGAAGGTGGCGGAGCTGGCCGCCAAGTTCGGAACCCCATACTACCTGAACCTCTGCCCCGACTACATGCCGGAGGAGATGCACAGCCAGTGCTGCAGGCTGCTGTTCACACCCACGGGCGACTCGGAGGACGAGGAGGACTTCAGGGAGGGGCGGATGAGGCTTGGGAGCCTGCAGGTGGTAACCGTGAACCTGCCGCGCATCGCCTACGAAGCCCACGGAGACGACGCCCTACTCTTCGAGCTGTTGGAGGAACGCATGAACCTAGCGCGGGAGGTCCTGCTATTGAAGCGGGAAATAGTGAGGGACGCCTTGGAGGGCGGCTGGCTCCCGCTCCTATCCATGGACTGCGACGGGCAGCCCTACCTACCCATAGACAGGATGTGGCTGAACATAGGCTTCATAGGCCTAAACGAGATGCTGAAGGCGCACATAGACGAGGAGCTGCACGAATCCAAGGATGCTTGGAGGTTCGGCTTGAGGGTCATACAGCACATGGCGGATGTAGCCAATCGGTACTCCGAGGAGACCGGGCTGAGGTTCAGCATCCTACAGACGCCGGCAGAGTCCACCTGTTACAGGCTCGCCCTCATAGACCTGAGGGAGTTTGGGGAGAGGGCGGTTGTGCAGGGGGACAGGGAGAGCGGGGCCGTCTACTACACGAACAGCAACCACGTGAGGGTTTCCGCTGGCATACCGCTACTGCAACGCATACTCATAGAGTCGAGCTTCCACCCTCTGACCATGGGCGGGGCTATACTCCACGTCTGGCTCGGGGAGGGGAACCCCGAACCACAGGCGCTCCACCAGCTGACGAAGAACATCGCCCTAAACACGAACGCCGCCTACTGGGCGTACACGAAGGACATGACGATATGCCGCAGGTGCCACCACGTGGAGGCTGGATTGCAGGAAATCTGCCACAACTGCGGAGCCACGGGCGAGGACGTGGAGTGGTGGAGCAGGGTCACGGGCTACTACAGCAGGGTGTCAAGGTGGAACGCTGGAAAACGGCGGGAACTCATGGACAGGCGGAGATATGGAGTAACCCCGCTGGGGAGGTAGACACCGGAATGAAGTTCAAAATAGACTGGAAATCCCCCCACCTGCAACAACAACTCCCACCAAAAGACACCGCACAACTAAGACAGCTCATGGAACGCCTCGCATCACTCGCCATAGACACACTACAAAAAGGACAAAAAGCAACAATAACCCTAGAAAGAGTAGAGTAA
>CAZKUI010000017.1:10642-16942 GCA_964555905.1 uncultured Candidatus Bathyarchaeia archaeon
AGTAGTGCCATGCGGATGACTACTCCGCTCCAGACCTGCTTGAAGTATCTTGCGTGTGGTGTGGCGTCTACGTCCGGTGCTACCTCGTCTACGCGTGGTAGGGGGTGCATCACGATGAGACCCTGCTTCGCCTTCTTTAGGTGCTGGGCTTCTAGGCGGTAGGAGCCCCTCACCTTCGCGTATTCCGCCGGGTCTGGGAAGCGCTCCTTCTGGATTCTCGTCATATAGAGCACGTCCAGCTCAGGGATGAACTCCTCTATGCTCCTCCCCTCCACAACCTTCACCTTACCCTGGATTTCCTCCAGAACCTCCCTCCTCATCCGCAGGGCTTCCGGGGATATGAGGTATAGGGTTATGTCCCTGTAGTTTGACAGTGCGTAGGCGAGGGAGTGAACGGTCCTTCCGTATCGCAGGTCTCCCGCGAGGGCGATGTTTAGGCCGTCTATGCGTCCTATCTCCCTTCTTATGGTGTATAGGTCTAGGAGTGCCTGCGTTGGGTGCTCCTCCGCCCCTGAGCCGGCGTTAATCACGGGTATGTCGGCGAACTCGGCGGCGAGTCTGGCTGCGCCCTCCTTCGGGTGCCTAATCACCAGCACATCCGCGTAGTTCTGGACCGTCCGAACCGTGTCGGCGAGGTTCTCACCCTTCATGACGGATGACGCCTCGGGTCCAGCGAAGCCGACCACATCCCCACCCAGCTTGTGCATCGCAACCGAGAAGCTCAGCCGGGTTCTCGTGCTGGGCTCGAAGAATAGGGACGCCATGATCTTTCCTCGGAGCATGTCGGAGCCCGTCTTCGCGATTGGCTCCATCACCTCCGCCACGTCTAGGATGTGGTCTATCTCCTCCCTCGTGAAGTCCCTAATGGAGATGATGTCTCTTCCCTTAAACTCCAACCTACACACCTAACTGATAATTGGTAACCTAGATTATATGAGTTATTACACGCTGGGTTGAAGGTTCATAAGGGGGGTTTACGTAATTAGGGTTTGGTGTTCAGGTTTGGCTTCGGGAGAGGCTACCTTAAGGGTTTCTAAGATTCGTAATGGCACGGTTATAGATCACATAACGCGTGGACACGCCCTCATCGTCCTCAAGATTCTCGGAATCACCGGGATGGAAGGAAATATAGTGACGGTCGCCATGAATGTCCCCAGCCAAAGGCTCGGCGTGAAGGATATAGTGAAGATTGAGGGGAGGGAGTTAAAGCCTGAGGAGGTAGACCGCATCGCCCTCGTCGCCCCTAAGGCTACCATAAACATCATCAGGAATTACGAGGTGGCGGAGAAGATGAGGGTAAGGCTCCCAAAGGTCATAAAGGGAATCGTGAAGTGCATAAACCCAGCCTGCATATCCAACAGCAACGAGCCAGTCCAACCAGTCCTCTACCTCATCTCCGAGGAGCCCCTACGCCTAAAATGCCACTACTGCGGGGTTATAATGGAGAAGGAGGAAGCCCTATCAAACCTCATCCAATAAACCCCTTTTTAACGCCCTTTTTCCTTTAAAACACCTAACTCTTACTTGTTAGGAGTAGTATTGCCTTTGCTAGGTCTCCCTCCGTCTGTTCTAGGGCGGCCCTCGCTTCTTCTAGGCTTACGTGCGCCTGCTGAGCCACCAACTGGACATCCTCCTCCGGGATTTCCAGCTTTTTCTCCAACGTCTTCTCGGTGATGCGTTCCCCCACCACTTGGAATATTTTTTGCCCGCTCACTTCTAGTAGGGCTACTTCCGGCTCTTCTATGGTTATTTCTTTATCGCTTGTTTTGATTACGACCTCCTTCACGTTTTCTATGGGTGTCATGGTGAGGCCCATGCGTTGCATCATCCTCCTCATAGCCCTAGGGCTTACCCTCCTCACGCCGCGCATGTAGACACCACCATTACGTTTCATTTACAGGCTTATTTGCTCTCCTCCAAGACCCCGGAGCGGACCTTCACGGCCACCCCACGCCTGAACAGCTTCATTTCCCTCCCCGTTAGAACCGCCCTACCAACGGCGATCACGCGGCCCTCCCCATCTAGGACGACCACCTCCTCCCCAGGCCTTACGTTGGGGTCAGCGTCCTCTACGTGTTTGGCGAAGAGGCTTCTCCCCTTCGCCACGAAGGGGGCGGCTTCTTGGCTTACCTTCACCCAGTGGCGTCTACGCCCCACAGCCTCCATGAGCCGCTTAGCCCCCTCCACGGTCAGGGATAAGAAGCCGTCTGAGGGCCTGAGTGTAGCGAGGAGCTTATCATCCACGTAGACCCTCCTCACGTCCCCAGTGGACTTTGAGACGACTAGCCTAACCCCATCCGGGAATAATTCGCTTCCTACCCCCCTGCCGAATTGGTAGTCCGCGATCGCCCTCAGCCTTCTTAGTTGCCAGTTCTCTTCCATGGCGTCTACAACCACCAGCAGACACTATTAAATGGGTGGAAGCCGTGTTAAAGATTTAGACGCGATGAAATGCGAGGTGTGTGGTAGGGAAATACCGGGAAAACCGATCAGGGCGGTGATTGAAGGAGCCAAGCTGCTCGTCTGCCCAGAATGCGCGAGGTACGCCTCCGGAACGTGGAAGGAAAGGAGGCCCAAACCACCGGTTGTAGCCAAGCCTAGGGTAACGAGGAGGCTGAAGGCGCCGGAGGAGTTGGAGCTCGTTCCGGATTTTGGCAGGTTGGTGCGTGGCGCTAGGGAGCGTAGGCGGCTGAGCCAGGAGGAGCTGGGGCGCATGGTGGGGGAGAAGGCGTCCGTCATCCGCCGAATAGAATCCGGGAGGATGGCTCCAAGCATGGAGCTGGCGAGGAAGCTTGAGCGCACGCTGGGAATCAAGCTTCTGGCGCCCCCGCCAGAAGCCCCAGCGCCCACAAAGGCTGTGAAGATACCCACTTTAACCCTCGGGGATGTGGTGAAGCTTCGGGTGAGGGAGCGTAGGGATGAGTAGACCCCCGAGGGCAGTCATAGTTCAGCGGCGAAGCCCGGAGGAGAGGAGCCACCTAGAGGAGCTGGCGAGCCTAGCGGAGGCAGCTGGATACAGGGTTGTGGGGAGGTTAGAGCAGATTCGGGAGCCAGACCCGAAATACCAGATTGGCCCGGGGAAGGCTGAGGAGCTGGCGAGAATCGTCTCGAAGTCTAGGGCTGATGTCGTCATCTTTGACAACGAACTCAAGCCGGTTCAGGCGTACAACTTGGCGAAGCTGACGGGCGTTGAGGTCATAGACAGGTTTCAGCTCATCCTACAGATATTCGCCCTCCGCGCCTCAACGAAGGAGGCTAAGTTGCAGGTTCAGCTGGCGAGGCTACAATACGAGCTCGCGAGAGCCAAGGAGAAGGTGCGCCTCGCAAAGATGGGTGAGCAGCCGGGGTTCCTAGGCTTGGGGAAGTATGAGGTAGACATATACTACGAGCTGATTAAGAAGCAGATCTCCAGAATTAGGGAGAAGCTGGCTAAGGTGAGGAGGCATCGGAGCCTCCACCGTAGAAGGAGGGAAGCCCTCGGATACCCAACCGTTTCGCTCTCCGGGTATACAAACGCTGGGAAGAGCACCACATTCTACGCCCTAACGCGCGAGTACGTCCCCATAAGTCCGACGCTCTTCACCACCCTCACCACAACCACACGCCTCGCCGACTTCAACGGGAGGAGGGCGCTACTAACGGACACCGTGGGTTTCATAGATAGGCTGCCGCTCCTGCTGGTTGAGGCGTTCCGCTCCACCCTAGAGGAGACCGTCTACTCAGACGCCATAATTCTGGTGGTAGACATAAGCGAGCCCGTAAGCGAGGTCGTGAGGAAGCTCGGGTGCTGCCTAGACACGCTAATGGAGATAGGGGCGGAGAAGGTTCCCATGGTCGTCGCCCTAAATAAGATAGACCTAATAGACCCAACCACCCTAGAAGAAAGGCTACATCAAGTAAGCAGAATAGCTAAGGCATCGGTTCCCATCTCCGCCCTACACCAAATCAACATAGACAAGCTAAAGAGCGAGGTCGCAAGGCGCCTACCCGGATACGCCGAGGCCACCATATTCCTACCGTGGAACGAAGAAACGCCCGCCGTACTCTCGTGGATACACGAGAGAAGCCACATAACAGAAATAAAATACGAAGGAGATGGCGTTAAAATAACTCTGGAAGCCACGAAACCCTTCATCGGGAAGCTCACAGGCTGGGTGGAGAAGCTGGGGGGAAATATACACGCGAAAATTGGTGCATCATAGCCCATTAACCTTTAGGATTTGGAGACCTTCACCTTCTTCCCTCGGCGTTGCGGTATTATACGAATCTTCGCACCATTAAATTCCCTTTTTAGCTCCTCTCCGCCGAAGAGCCTGTCTAGGAATACAGCCAGAGCCGCGACCTCGGAGTGGGGTTGGTTTCCTATGGCGACGTTGAAGTCGGCCAGTTCGTAGACATCCCGAGGAACCTTCTTGGAGCCCACCACCACTAGTATGTCTCCCACGCGTGGAATCTCGTCTAGGCACTCGTCTACGGGGATTCCGTACATGGTGAGGTGGCAGATGGACCCCCGATTCTTCCAGCCGCTGAGGACGCTCCTCCAGTCCTTCTCGTACCGAACCTCAAAGTCTCCACCCCAACGCTCCACCACGTCCCTTATGGTCTCCTCCAACTTCGCGTCGCGTTCCCCGGAGTATATGGCGCCGCTGGCGCCGAATGCCCTAGCGGTTAACAGAACGTGCGTGGTGACCCGGGCGTCCCTCAGGGGTCTATGCCCAAGCCTCAGAACGTAGACCCTGAAGTCGGTCAATCCTCCCCACGCCTAACAGAGGAAAACAGCGGTAATCAACATTTCGATAAGGCGTGTGAACGCATTTTTCGGTTTTACATTCAGCAAAGGATTTAAGCACACGATTTCGTTTACTAATAAATGAGGGCCCTTCTAATGTCGATATTCATGCCTGTGGACGAGGAAACGCTGATGAAGGTGATAAGGGTAATCGGGGGGGACGACGCGGTTAAGATAGCGAGGGTGCTTATGGAGAAGGAAGAGGCAACAGACGAAGAGATAGCAAACAAAACGGAAATTAGCCTAAACATCGTCCGCAAAATCCTATACAGGCTATACAATCACTCCCTAGTCTCCCTAAGATGGACGAGAGACGAGCAAACGGGATGGTTTACATTCTACTGGAAGCTCCAGCCCACCCAGCTGGATGGATTCATCATAAACCAGAAGAAGAGGATTCTTGAAAAGCTGGAAGTCAGGCTGAAATACGAGAAAAGCCACGACTTCTACTATTGCGGAACCCCCGGATGCAGGAGAATGACGTTTGAAGACGCCGTGGAACTCGTCTTTAAATGCCCAACGTGCGGAAAGCTCCTAAAGCACTTCGATAACAGCAAGATAATCAAAGTCTTGACGGAGAGGGTTAATAGGCTCCGAGAGGAATTGAAGGACTTAGGACATTGAGGGCTTCCCACTTCCTTGCCGGGGGGGACGGCGTGAATAAGCTTCCCTCAAAGATGGAAGCCATAAAACTCTTAATGGAGAGCGGGTGTAGCCCGGGGGTTATTCTGCACTCCCTGATGGTGGCGCAGGTGGCGTCTGACATAGCCGATGCCTGCAGGAGGAGGGGATTAAATGTGGATTTGCAGTTGGTGGAGGTTGGCGCTCTCCTCCACGACATAGGCAGGAGTAAGACGTCCACGGTGGACCACGGGCTTGTCGGGGCGGAGATGTTGCGTTCCCTCGGTCTACCTGAACCCGTGGCGCTCATCGCGGAGAGGCACGTGGGATGCGGATTGCCAAAAAGCGAAGCCGAAAAGCTCGGATGGCCGAATAAAAGCTACTTACCGGAGACGCTGGAGGAGAAGATAGTGGCATACGCGGACAAGCTCGTGGAGGGCGGACGTAGACTCACCATCAAAGAGGCCATACGGAAGCTAAAGAAGAAGATGGGCCCAGACCACCCATCCATCCACCGAATGCTGCGACTCCACAGGGAACTCACCCAACTCTTAGGGAAGGGGGAAGATGAGGGTCACGGTCCTTGAGAAGGTCTACGGGCCGATCCAGCCGGAGGCCCTCCAACCCTACTTCGCGGGAATATGCTCAGGCCTAGAGGTGAAGGTGATGGTGGTGGGGGTGAACCCGAGGGGGTGGATTCAGTTGGAGGTAGACGGGGAGGATGAGGAGGTAGCCGTTAAGCTCCTAGAGAGGGAGGTGGGATTGGCTCCGATAACGCTCCAGCAGGCGTGGACGCACCCAACCCTGAAGGGGAAGGTTTCATCCGTGGAGCGTGGAGGGCTGCTGGTAGACGTGGGAATAATCCACCCCACCCCCACAGACGCCTACAT
>CAZKUI010000018.1:0-16179 GCA_964555905.1 uncultured Candidatus Bathyarchaeia archaeon
AGGTGGGGGAGGTGGTGGTCGCCCAAGGGAAGTTGGAACTCGTGGTGAGGGATGGGGAGGAGCCCTACCATAGGATAATCCTTGGCGGCAGACCCCGAGACATCATGGTTCCAATCGGGCATCTCGAGTAGGCGTTAAGTTTACCGCCTCTTACGCCCCACAACCCAGGCCAATCTCCGTCTACCTACTAATCACGCTGGAATTGCAGCTCCACCCATCGATAATTTTAGTTTCAACCTCCGTTAATTCCTCATTTGGTGGTTTGGTTGAAGATTCCCAAGGTGGGTTTTGAGGAGGGATTGGGTGAAGTAGTCTCAAGCGGTAGGTGCGCCGGCTGTGGAGCCTGCGTGGCGGCATGCCCCACCAAGGTTCTCGAGTACAGGGATGGCCCCGTCCTCACGGGGGAGTGCAAGGAGTGCGGAATCTGCTCCCAAGTCTGCCCGAGGAGGGAGTTCGACTGGAGCCAGGTTGAGGAGCACGCCTTCGGGAGGGCTAGGACGCCAGACGAGGAGTTCGGGGTCTACAGGAGGCTGGTGGTCGCCAGAACCACCGACGGAGAGATTAAGCGCGTCTGTCAGGACGGCGGCGTGGTGACGACCATACTGGCATACACGCTGGAGGCGGGCGTAATTGAGGGGGCGGTCGTCTCGTGCGTGGGTGAAAAACCGCTTTACCCGAAGCCCACGGTTGCCACCACTAGGGACGAGCTTCTAAGCTGCGCTGGAACGCGCTACATCTACTCCCCCAACCTCCTCGCCCTGAGGGACGCCGCGAAGCTTGGGAGCTTCTCCATGGTGGGGACACCCTGCCACATCCAAGCGTTGAGGAAGATGCAACTAATACCCCTGAAGAAATACGTGAACAAGCTGAGCTACACGATAGGCCTCATGTGCACGGAAAGCTTCCAATACGACGGGTTCGTAGACGCCATAAGGGAGAAGCTGGGGGTAAGCCCGGAGAACGTAAAGAAGACCAACATAAAGGCAAAGCTGATAGTCACCACAAAGAGCGGGGAGGAGAAAACCATACCCCTCAGGGAGTTAAGGCCGTACATGCGCACGGGATGCCGCCACTGCACGGACTTCTCCGCCGAGACCGCCGACATATCCGTCGGGGGAGTCGGCTTAAGCGGCTGGAACCTCGTGATAATACGCTCCGAGAAGGGCGAGGAAATATTCAACATGGTCGCCGAGTCCGGGGCCCTAGAATTGAAGCCCGCCGAGGAGGAGAAGCGCGCCCTAGAACTCCTCTCCAAACTTACGGCGATGAAGAGGAAAAGGGGATAACGCGCCCCTTAAGGCGTTTCTACACAACTATACAGCCTTTATTCCGAAGGACCTGAGTAGAATCTCCTCGTTGACCCCGCCGGATGTGTAGACGCTTCCCGTCTCGGGGTTGGTGATGGAGATTTGGGCTGGGGCGAAAAGTCCCGGGTCTATCTTGTAGAAGTCCTTCCCGGCTTCTTGGTAGATTTGGTGGAACGGCCTTCCGTAGTCCTTTGAGGTTGAGGAGGGGGCTTTCGCTGCCAGCTTCATCAATTCCTCGTCTTCCCCCTCAATTGTGTAGTGGGTTATTCCGCCGTAGAGTATGGCGTCGTTGGAGCGCCCCATGCAGACCTCCGAACTTCGGTGTAGCGGGGCGATCGGGGCTACTCCAAACCCGTGTAATATGCGCGTTGGGTTTAATCCTAGACCCTCCAGCTTGTGGACGCCCGTCTCAACCACACGCCCGGAAATCTGGACCAAGCCAGCCACGCTGTTCGTTGGGACGAGGATTGCGTATAGATTCTCCATGTCTACGCCGCACCTCTCCGATATGAAGGAGAGCGCATCCACGCTCGGCTTGGTGTCCGCCTCTAAGACTATTACGGCTACGTCAGCCGCGTCCCTATAGCCGATTTCTTCGTAGACCCTCTTAGGCTTGAGGGCGAGCGCCCTAGCCGGCCCGGAGCCGATAGCCCGAAATCCACCCACGTTTATCCTCCAGCCAGCAAGCTGGGAGGCCAGCGTCGCCACCGCTGGTTGGTCCGTGGAAACCGCGATTGCTGGCAGCGTTACTTCCCCAATCTTCATGGCGGTGAGTTCGGCGTCTCCCAGGCCGCCGAGGCATATCCTCGTGATTATTAGGCCCGCCTGGTATCCGCCTCTGGCGTTTAGGCCTGCGTCTATGAGGGTCGCCCCGCCTACATCCTCCACGAGGACTCCGAGTTCGTCGGCCCTAACGCTGAGTTCCTCAACGTGTGGCAGGGCGGCTTCATTCACGCTTACGGGCATCGTAGACGCCCTCGTTACAGGTATCTCTCGTAGTACGCTAGGTGTGGGTTGCTGGGCTTGGAGATGAAAAGCCTCCCCTCCCCACCCTCCGTGAGGTCTCCCTGAAAGAGGTAGAAGGGGCCCTCCACGACCTCCCCAGCCACCTTCACGCTCCTCCTCAGCTCCTGTATGGAGAAGCTTGGAAGCGTGGATGGTATGCTACCGCAGATGACGATCTTACCACGGAGCATCAGGGCTCCAGCCCTCTCCCCAGCGTTCCCGCGCACAAGTATGGTTCCGCCGCGCATGCGGACGCCCACGTACATGCCCACGTCCCCGTCTACGCGGATGAGGCCTCCGCGCATCCAGTTCCCTAGGTCGCTTCCGGCGTTCCCGTGGATTATTATGGTTCCGCCGCTCATCCCGCCCCTGCTCCCTCGGTAGGCGGACGCCACGTAGTCCCCGGCGTTCCCGTCCACCTCTATGACCCCCCCGCGCATCCCCGAGCCTAGCCATGGGCCGGCGTCCCCGTGCACGCGTATGCTCCCTCCGGCCATCCTCTCCCCTAGGTGCATCCCAACGCTCCCCTCCACGACTATGCCGCCGGCGGTCATGCCGAACCCAACCTTCCGAACCTTCCTGAAGTCCCCAACCAGGCGAACGCGGGTCTCCTCAGGGCTTGCAGCTGGCTCCCCGTCGATCCTGAAGAGGTCTCCTAAACTCCGCCTGAACTTCCCCTCCCAGACCTCCAACCGGGAGATTTCATCCTTGGTTTTTCCGGCGAATGTATCCGGGCTTATGCACGGGGCGTAGACGGGCACGGAAAACCTGAATTTCGGGCTTAACGTCACAGCCGACAAGGATTTACACCCCTTCATATCCTAGCCTTTCTAACCACCGGGTGTGAAATCGCCATGTAGTGGTCCGTGAGGGGGTAGTTGTTGAAGCGAACTGTGTAGTACTGGCTCCACCTCTCCGCCACCTCCCCCTTAATCACCTCCCACGCATCCTCCGACATCTCAACCCTCACCCAGTAGGTCTCACCATCCACAGACTTCACAACCTCCCCATCCCTCACCACAACCTCCCCACCCTTAATGGTGTACGCAGCCCTCTCCAGCGCCGCCCTCACAGCCCTATAATCACGGCTTGGGTCCACCTCCTCCGGGTTGATGCGGTATACGGCGATGTCCGCGTCCGCCCCGACGCCGAGGTGACCCTTACTCTCTAGGCCTAGGGCCTTGGCTGTTCCAGCCCTCGTTGCAATCGCAACCTCGTAGAACGTGTACTCCCTATCAACGCTTGGTAGGACGCTCCTCCTCACAGCCCTCTCGTTCATGCGCTCCATCTCCCTCTCCCTAGCGCGCCTACTCATGAGCCAAGTGACAACCCGCGGGTAGCTGGTGAAGGGCCCCCCGTTCGGGTGGTCGGTTGTGAGGAACACCTTCCACGGGTCCTCTATTAACAGCGCCAGCTCCAGGCCTATGCACCACTGGGTTGCGTGGACGCGGCTGCTCCGCTTATACCTGAAGGGCACTATCCCGCTGCTCGTCTCCGTTTCCACGTCGTGGTTAATCCACTTGTTCCCGCTGAGCAGGTGGAGGCCGTACTGGAAGGGGCCGTCGGCGGTCATGGTGGTCGTGTCCGTGAATACCACCTGGCCCATGTCTATGGTTGCGTGGCTGTGCATGTTCATGTACTTGGCGATGGCTGGGGCGCCGGACTCCATGGTCGCCCAGTCGTCCCCCTTGAAGGCGCAGAACTGGCAGTGCGTCACGTGAATCGCCCTTTCCCCCTCGCCGGCGAGGTCCTCCACGCACATCAGGGTCTTCAGCGCCGTCTCGTAGTTCCCCGGCTTCCCCAAGTTGTTCGTGTGCACGTGTATGGTGTGGGGCAGGTTCAAGAGCTTATTAACCTTGCATAAGCCCCGGATTATCTCCCGCGGGGTTATGTTGAAGTACGGGACTTGGTCGTCTATGCTCTCCACGTTCCCCCCGAAGCCCCAGGTCTCAAGTCCACCCGGGTTCACGAGCTTTATTGCGTAGCCCCTCGTCGCCCACATCATCCAAGCGACGAAGGCGGCGCACTCCTCCACCATACCCCGGGAGAGGAACTCCAACACGAACCACGAATCCCCGAGGAGGGGGTAGGTTGCCTTATCAATAATCGGCGTGTCCATGAGCTCCTCGTGGGTGTGTCTGGCTTCTAGGGGCGGCATGGACGGGTTCATCACCGTCGTGTAGCCCATGCGCGCGTACCTATACCCGGTGGTGAACGTGGACGGTATGGAGTAGCCGACGCCGGCCCTCCTCACGGCGGTCCTCGGCTCCACGTCCTTCGCGTGGTCCTCCGGCCGGAGTAGACGGCCAGCGTTCACCTCCGAGCCGGCGATGTGGGCGTGTATGTCCACCCCGCCCGGCATCACGATCATGCCCGAGGCGTCTATGACCTTCGCCTCCCTCTCATCCACGCTCTCCACGATCTTGCCGTCCCTAACGGCGATGTCCATGCGCTCCCCGTCTACGCCGTTCAGCGGGTCGTAGACGTAGCCGCCCTTAATCAAGAGGCAACCCACGCCGATCACCCCGCGCCTAAGGCCACCGCCTCCGGGGCAACCCCCTCCGCCTTGATCCTCCTCACCTCAGCTAATATGCGCCTTAGGATTTCCTCGTCCGGCAGTATGCCCTCCGGCGGCTCAAACACCTTCTTCAGCGTGATGGGGACGTGGTCCATGCGGTAGGCCGTCCCCTCCACCTCCACTCCGGCGAAGGCGGCTGGTATGACCACGTCGGCCATCATGGTTGTCGGTGTTACAGCCCCGTCTATGGCGATGAGGGGGTGCCTAAGCATGTTCTCCACAGCCCTGCGGGGGAAGTGCGCCACCGGGTCGGACGCAATCGACAGGAAGGCGTCGCAGTCATCCCTCAGCAGTATATCAATCGTAGACGTCTCACCCGGATTGTAGCGTGGATAGCCCTGCGAGAGGTCTACGGCGAAGGGGTAGCCGGTCGTCCAAGTGAAGACCGTGTTCGCCCCGGTCACGTTGAAGTGGCCACGCATGGGAATCAGAAGGAACTTCGTCCTAGCGTTTAGGTCCCTCACCAAGGAGATGGCGGCCTCTATGTTCCTGAACTTGCCCCTAGTCATCGTTAGGCCCAAGCCGAAGTAGAGGACGCCCATCCTGCAGCCCACTAGGATGTCCGCCACCTCCTCCAGCACTTCCACGGGTATCCCAGCCACCTCGTCTACGTCCAGCTCGTAGTCCCTGATGAGCATCCTCAACGCCTGAATCACCTCGTAGTCCCTGTTCGGCTTAACCTGAAGGAAGTAGTCAGCCATCTCCGCGACGCGCGTCCGCCTAACATCCACCACGATGAGCTTCCTAACCTCCGGGGGGGCCTCCACCGGGGGCATCCTAGGCTTCGGGGCCGGAGCCATCTTCAGGAGCAGCCTCCTAGCCACACGAAGCATCCTCCTCTCCGCCAGCTGGGACAACAATCGGGCTAGCGCCCTACGCCAGATGGAGGGCTGGAAGCGGCCCGTGGAGAAGGCTGAGTACCTGTCTAGGTGGCGGAAGTGGGCGTCCCACGGGTTGCTACCCCAATAGATGACGACGTCAGCCCTGTGCCTAGACTGGCCCAGCGTGAACCCGGGCAGACCAACCTCCTGTATCGCGAGTATGGACGGGCCATGGCAGACCGTCGCCGTGTTATCTATGACGCCGCCGACCTCCTCCGCCAGTTCCAGGCCAACCCTAATCGCCTCGCAAGTTGTGCTGCTCCACCCGTAGAGGACCGGGTACTTCGCTTCTGCGAGGATTTCAGCCGCTTTTCTAATCGCCTCCTCAAGGCTGACCTCCACGAGCTCCCCGTTCCTCCTAATCATCGGCCTCGGCCTCTCGTGCTTCCCGTAGTGCAGGAACTTCGCCTCGCCTATGGCGCAGGCGTTCCTGACTGCCTTCACCTCGCGGCCTTCTATCTCAAGCTCTAGGTCGTCGCATAGGCAGCCGCAGAACGGGCAAACAACGTCGCTAACAACCCTCAACTTTAGGACCTCCCGTAGACCTGCCTCAATAACTCCCTTAAGCCGAGAACCTCCTCCCCGGGCGCCGCCTCCACAACCGCCTCCACCCCCTTGAAGGACGGCATGCCAGTGCTGTGGGTTTCCGGGTCTACCAGCACGTTCGCCCAGGGTCCGTAAGGCACGAATACGATGCCCGGGTGGGGACCCTCAGCCGACTTCACAGCCCTCAGGACGACCGAGCCGAACTTCGTAGACACCCTAACGGGGTCACCCTCCCTCACCCCAATCCTACGCATGTCCTCCGGGTCCATGCGGCACTGGGCAACCCACTCCCAGTAGCCCTCCGTCGTCTTCCCAGCCTCCTTCCAGACACCCTGATAGAGCGTCCGACCGGACACGAGCACAACCCTAAGCCCGGGCAATCCATATACACCCCACTAGCAACCAACAAAAACACAACAACCAAAAATTTAAGCTTTGAAATAAACGCAACTACCAATCAAACGGGAACGGGAAGGCTTAACGCTAAATCCGGGAAAAGCCTAAAAACGTAGACGACCTAAGGCTTCCCTTCCACTTTTCGCTAAAGCAGTCTTACCCTGGCCTTTTTGGCTTTTCTATGAGTTTTCTCTTTGTTAGTATCGTTCCATCTCTGTGGTGCGGCGTTCTTAGCACCGTGTCTTGTGCTTTTTCTATTTCTCTCGCCTGTTTTGCTAGTTCTGCTGCTTTTCTCATCATTTCGTGGGCTGCAGCCACTATTTGTGTGTAGCGTTCCCACTCCTTCACCATGAAGCACCCCTCAACCGTGAGGTCTGCCACGCGCCTCGCGATTTCGTAGGCGGCCATCGCCTTCGCCCTCGCGTATGGATTTCGGAATCCGGCGGCTTCCACCGCCGCCTCCTTGTCTACGACTATCCTGGGTAGCTTGGGCGTAGAACCCGCCTTTATGGCTTCTATAACCGCGTCCAGCTCCCGTTGCAGTATGTTGAACACGCCCGTAATCGCTAGGACGCTTATGACATCCGTGTTGAACAGCGCCATCTCAACGGGGTCTAGGAACTCCCTCCTCGCCCCTATCATGGCATCCGCCTCGATAATTATGTAGCCGAATCCCCTCGCCTCCAAGTCCTTCCTTATCCCCTTCGTTGGGCTATCGGAGATTACTATCGTCGGGATTCCAGCTTCGGAGAGGATTTCCCTGCCCTCGGTTGGCCCGGGGAGGGACGCGTTTGGGCTCACGATGACCGCTAGGTGCGGCTTGAACTCCACCATCTTCTCGGCGACCTCCCTCACGTGCTCGGGTGTGAGCTTCGGCCCTGAGCCGACCACCCTGAACTCAACGTCCTCACGCTCAGCCCTCTCATCCAGTATAAGCTCGATGAGGGGCGCGGCTCCGATGTTACCGACCTTCACAAATCCCACACGCACAACCTCAGGCATGCATAAACCCCCAACCGGAAAAATCTAGTGTAGACGGGGGCGATTTAACACTTCCCATGAGGACGTAGACGGCATAAAAGGGGGACGCTACCCGCCCGTGGGGGACGCCAACGCCTTCAGCTCCGCCTCCCCCTCAGCGTACCCGCACGCGATGAGTATATCCCCAGCCTTTATGCGCGTGTCCGGCTTCGGCCTAATCAGCCTCTTACCCCGTCTTATGGCGAGAATCCACATGCCAGTCTCCTCGGGTATCCTCGCCTCCCTAAGGCGGACGCCCACGAGCTTTGAGTTCTTTGAGACCTGAACCCGGGTGACCCTCTCCTCCGACTCCCTTATGACGAGCCTTATGACCGGGTGCGGCTTCAAGCCTCGGAGAACAACCTCCGCTATTTCAGCCGCCGCATCCGCAATTTCCTCCGTCACCACCCCAAGCCGGATCAACCCTAGGAAGTTCTTGGCGTCTGCGGGTGAGAACCCGCTGGAGAGCACGAGGAGCTCGAACTCTTGGTGTAGGTCGTCTACGTAGTCCTCCAGCCGCATGACCTCCTCGGCGAGCTCCCTGCTGTTCAGGAGGAGCGACGAGTACGCCAAGTCCACCATGAACTCCGACGTGTCCTTCAGCTCCACGAGCTTGTCGGCGATCGCCTGGAAGTGCTTGCTCGGTATCTCCACGGTGGGAGCCACCTCGGGCCTCCTCTCAGCCAACTCCACGAGCTCCCCAACCTCCTCCGGGGCTCCGCGGGCGATGAGAACGTCTCCAGCCTCAACAACCTCGCCGTCCTCCGGGTAGATGATCCACCTCCCATCCCTACGGACGGCGATGACCTCCACCCATGGATCCAGCTCCCCGACCCTCTTCCCGACGATGGAGGAGCCGGGCTTGACCACCGCCCTTACAACCCGCTCCTCCACCCTTCGGAACGCATCCCTCACTATCGGGTGTATACCCACATCCTTCAGGACGAGGAGGGCGATGTCGGCGGCGGCGTTGGATATCGTGTCCACGGAGGTCCCGACCTTGGAGAGGCCCACGAGCGCCTCGGCGTCCTCCGCGTTCCTAGCCGCGAGCATCAGGTCCATCTCGAGGAAGTATATGAGGTCGTCTACGTGGCTCTCCAGTTCCATGACAACCTCAGCCAGCGCCTGACTGTGGAATAGAGCCGCGGAATACGCCAAGTCCACCATGAGCTCCGATGTGTCCTTCAGCTCCACAAGGATGTCCCTAGCGGAGATGGGCTTGTACTCCACACTATTTAGCCTCACCATGGAGCTGGTGCTCCCAAGCCCGCCCTGAACGCGAGCCAACATAAAAAACCCGAAATTCCTTTATAAAATTTATCAGAGCGGGCGAATCCGAGGGGGCAACCCGGCGGCTAAACCCCCGGGAAAATTAAATAAAAAGGGTGGTTCTGATAGTGAGGGGTTGGGGTTCAGGTTGCTCCATTACGGCGGTGTAGAGGTTGAGGACACCTACGCCGAGCTGTTCCCCATGTGGGCTGGGCGCGTACTAATCACGGCGGAGAATGAGAAGTGGGCGATGACGGCGGCCAGGGAGGCCACGGGCTTCGCCACCTCGATAATCGGGGCGCCGGCGGAGGCGGGCGTGGAGGGAACCGTCCCCGGAGACGAGACGCCGGACGGTAGGGTTGGGGTTCTCATCCAGATATACCACAGGAGCCGCCACACGCTCAGGGCGCAGATGATAGCGAGGATTGGGCAGTGCGTGCTCACCTGCCCAACCACAGCCGCCTTCGACGGCCTCCCAGACGCCCGTTGGAGGTTGAAGGTTGGTAGGAGCATACGCCTCTTTGGGGACGGCTACCAACGTAAGGGGGTGGTTGGCGACCGCAGGGTCTGGCTCATACCCGTCATGGAGGGCGTCTTCGTCGTTGAGGACACGTTTGGGGCGACGAAGGGCATAGCCGGGGGAAACCTTCTCATCATGGCTGAGAGCAGGAAGGCTGGGTTGGAGGCGGCTGAGAGGGCGGCTGAAGCCATGCGGGGCGTCGGAGATGTGATACTTCCATTCCCGGGTGGCGTGTGCAGGGCCGGCTCAAAGGTCGGCTCAAGGCGGTACAAGCTTCCAGCCTCCACGAACCACCCCTACTGCCCCCGCCTCGTGAAGGTGGTTGACGAAACGAGGGTTCCCGAGGGGGTTAGGTGCGTCTACGAGTTGGTGGTGGACGGCCTAACCGTGGATGCCGTGAAGAGGGCTATGGCGGCTGGCTTAAAGGCGGCGGTCTCGGTCCCCGGCGTGGTGAGGATATCAGCCAGCAACTTCGGCGGAAAGCTCGGACCCGTGAAAATCCACTTGAAGGAGCTCATCGGGGGCTAATCGGCTTCATATACTCCCCGCCCATGCCCTGGAGGGAGCCAACGAGAACCCTGTGGTATTCCGCGCCCTCATCTAGGTCTGTTACCCGCTCCAACTTCCCCTTCACTTCTATGGCTTCCCCCTCCACGGCTAGGTTGTCGTAGAGGCTCTCGTAGGAGCACGCCTCCCTTATGTCGTCCACCTCGGGGCCCTCAAGCACCTCCACATCCCCGAGTTCGTAGACGGCTGGCAGAAATATGGACTCACCCGCATCCACCACCGTGCCCCTAATTGTGACGACGCCCTCCGGCTTGTAGATGCGGCTCCCGTACACTTCGGATTCCCACTCCAGCCTCACCGGGTGTATGGAGAAGCGGACGCCGCGGAAGACCCCGATGTTCCACTTCCTCTCGTATATCCGCTTGGCTTCCTCCATGGTGAGGGGGTGGCGCTCCGCCCTATTACGGCACCACTCCACGAGCGCCTCTCCCTTCAACCTTTCAACCCCTAAACCCCGTCTACCATAGGCTTCGCGGAGGGCTTCCATCGCGGCGTGCCCCCCCTCCAGCCCGTAGACGGTCATGTCTATGTCGGAGAAGGGCTGGTGTATGCCGAGGAGTATGGAGCCCGTGACGCCCAAATGCTCCACGGGAACCCCGAAATCCTCCAAGAGGGACGCAAGCTCGGCAACCCTACGTTCTAGGGGGTCCCGAACCCCCCTCCTAAGTATGTCCGATAGCCGCCTCTCAGGTATGTAATGCCTAGATATGCGGCTTCTTGGAACGGCCGTCATGCGGGTGTTAAAAACACGCGAGTAGTAGATGTATTCGGGGTGCTCCCTCTCCACGATTCTCAACGTCTCCACGAGGTCTGGAATCGTATACGCCCTCAACGCCCTCCTGTAACGGACCCCCTCCCCCGCCCACTTCCCACGCTCGTCTGGCACGTACTTCAGATACGCGATGACCCTATCCTTTGGGTGGGTTCCACCCACCACGCAGAAGAGTAAGCCCTCTACCGTGCGTAGGAAGTCTCTATCCCTAAATCCCCTCATATACTCCCCTCAATTCACGAATGCGTGGGAACCACCTTTAAAATAGAATTTTCCCTAACACACAGGGGCTAGCAAACCATGAATTTGGATTGGTGGACTCCCCGTGACGGAGACATAATGGTCACTGGGGAGGGCTTCATCTTCTATGCATTCGGCTATGAGCACCCACCCAGCCGTGTGGTCGCCTTCCTCAAGTACATCCCGGCTGGCTTAGCGCACCTGTTCCCGCTGGAGTACCTAGACACCCGTTGGAGGCTCCTAGGAGAGGAGCTTCTACGCCCAAAATCCCTCTACACAGCGGAAAACTACAGAAAAATGGTTGAGGCCTTCCGGCGGCACCTACCCCAATACATCTACAGATGCCCCATGCGCAACAAGGAAATCATCTGCATCCCCACGAAGAGCGTAGACAGGGTCTACACCCCAAATCGGTGCCTCAGGGAACTCCTAGAGCGCACGCATTTAGATGAACTCCAGCGGACTGCGGTAGAGTTGGTGTCCCTGCTCTCGGACGAGTCCGGGGTGCCGTTGGAGGACTTCGGCATACACGGCTCCATCGCCCTCGGCATGCACCACGAAGGCTCCGACATAGACATAGCGGTCTACGGCTCAACAAACTTCAGGAGGCTTGAGGCCGCCGTGGAGAGGTTGGTGGGGGACGGCGTCATAACATACGCCCCAAAGGAGCCGCTGGACGTCCTGAGGAGGCATAGGGGCGTCTACAGGGGGGTTCCCTTCGTCTACAACGCCATTAGAAAAGCGGATGAAATCAAAACCCGGTATGGGGAGAGGAGGTACACCGCGATAAGGCATGTGCGCGTCAGATGCAAGGTGGTGGATGACGGCGAATCCATGTTCAGACCGGCAACCTACAGGATAAGCGACGTAGAGCCGCTGAACGCCGACATAGAGCTGGAGGGAGCTCCGAGCGAGGTTGTCTCCATGATCGGCGCCTACAGAAACGTAGTGAGAAGGGGCGATGAGATGGAGGCTTCGGGCATGCTGGAGCGGGTTGAACATCTTAAAACGGGACGTATTCACTATAGGGTTGTGGTTGGTTCGGGCATTAGTGAAAGAGAGTACATTAAGCCGATTAAGTTCGCGGGTTACAGCCCGCATTAACGGCGCGTGAGGGGATGGACGCTGAAGCTCCGAGATAGGGATGCGGTAGTCACATCTGAGGGCATCATATTCCGCGTCTACGGCTACTTCCACCCGCCGAAGGCGTATGTATGCGACGTGGAGTACGCACCATCCACAATCTACAGGACGGATGACCCCCGAGCCATCCGCACGGGCTCGGGGCAAACCTACTACAAGTTCTACGCTGATGGGGGGCTCCGCTTCGTCATGGAAAACTATCCTCAATACACGGTTTTCTACGAGCCGCTAGGGCGAAGGCTCGTGGGGGTCCATGAAGACCAGATCGTGGAGATTAGAAAGCCGGATGAACGCTTGAAGTGTATTCTTGAGGAGCCTAGAGACGAACTTCTTGAGGCGCTACACGAAGTTTTGGGCATAGTCATGGATGCATCTGGTCTAAAGGTCAGCGACTTCGGGGTTTTCGGCTCCCTCCTACACGGGTTCTACCACCCAAGCTACTCAGACCTAGACCTCACCGTCTACGGAGGGGAGAAAATCCAAAGGCTGAGGGAAGCCCTAAAGGAACTCTACATGAGGGGGCGTATAATCCAGAACGAGTTCGCGGATGTAGACGCCCTCAGGGGGAAGGCGTGGAGGTTTGAGCGCTACACCACGGAGGAGTACATCTGGCATCAACGCAGGAAGCTCATCTACGGCGTCTACCTCGGCAACCGAAAAATCAAGGTGGAGTTTGAGCCGGTGAAGGACTGGAGCGAAATCAAAAACGAGTACGACCCCAAGTGCAGGATTACTTGGGTCGGCTGGGTAAAAGCCAAAGCCAGAATAGCGGATGACAAAGACGCACCATACATCCCATCCATATACGAACTAGAGAACGTGCGGGTAATTGAGGGACCCAAAGCTACGGATATAAAGCGCGTCATATCGTATGTGGAGGAGTACCGCCTTCAGGCATTCAAGGGCGAGGATGTCTACGTGGAGGGGAACCTAGAGAGGGTGGAAACCCCCAGCGAGGTCTACCACCAAATCACGCTCACCTACGGACCGAGGTATTACCAGCAGGTCTTAAAGGTCGCAAGACCGTAACTGAGGTTCCATAAGATGGGGTTAATCCCCCCAACACCTCAAAATTCCTTTGAAAAACCTCAGTCCCTTCCCCCCAAACTCGGAGCAGTAAAACCTCTTAGATTTAAGGTCTGCCAAGATAAGCCCGAGACCTTTGTAGCCTCCCCCGCGGTCGCGCCACTTATCAACGTATACTTCTTCAACGTAGCGCCCAACGTCGGAGTCGTAGCCATCCCTCGCTAAGAGGCAAATCCACGCCCACTTTAAGTCGCTCTCCTTGACCATCTGTTTGCCTAGGTCTCCAAGCAGCTCAACCCTCCTTAAGTCAACCCTGCCATTAAAGTAGAGGATGAATGTTGAGACCTTCCAACTCGGAACCATACGCCAAAAAATCCGCGAGAGCAGAAAAGGTCTTATCCTCCCAATCTTCCCCGTATCACCCCCAATTTTCAGGTCGAATCTCAACCCGCGGTATTTTACATCCCTTTCAAACCTGTCCCAAGTCGCTATTTTCTCATCCTGCCTAAACTTCTCACTAATACGCTTTAGGCAACTATCCAGACGCTCCTTCTGCTTTAAATCCATAGAGTCGATGCCCCTCGCCATTTCAAAATCCCTCACCTCTTGGTCGGATACCTCAACTCCCGCGCGCTCAGCCAATATGTTCCGAATTTCCTCAGAACCTTCCTGCCTTTCGAGTATCTTCGGCGAGCGGAGTATTGAGGGGTTGCGGATTAGGAGGTCGGTTAGGTGTTGGGTCAATTTTTCTACTTTCTTCTTTGCGTTAGCTTCGTCGCAGTTTAATTTGAGGGAGGTCTTTGGGAAGCACACCCTTCTGAGTTCTCCCCTCTTCTCTAGGACTAGTGGGATTGCGTTCTTCTTTAGGTTCACTGGCAGGACTGCATACCCTATCTCGAACCGCTTCTCAAATCCCTCCGCATACAACTCATACCCAACTCTAAACCCAAATCTCCCATCCCCAACTAAAGGCGGAAAAATAGGCCCACCAATTGTTAAAGGAAATTCCCTATACCCAGCTGGTTCAACCACCAACTTAAATCCTAACCGACCACCACTACGCAACCTAAAGCTCCCTCAACAGTTTCAAGTTCACATAGGCTATTTCACTAAAAAGTGTTCTTCAACGTCTACGAAAAGGCGCCTATGTCCTGTTTCGTGGCTCTACATAGAGGTATATAGATTTCATGCAGAATATTTATCTAGATAAGACCTACGAAAACGTACACTGGCGATGAAAACCGTAGACTTGGTTGCCACGGGAGTTTGCGGGGTTCTCTACGCGGTGGTGGGTTACCTCACCTATCTGGGGATATTCTGCCCCGTGGTCGGCGTTGTTAGGTTCTGGCCGGTCGTCGTCATACCGGCAGTCTTCTCCGTCCTGTTCGGGCCCATAGCGGGCGGCGTCGGGGCGGCTATAGGCATATTCATCAGTGATATGCTCGTCCACGGGAACGCCCTGCTCAGCGTAACCGTCGGGGTTACATCAAACTTCACCTGCTTCTACCTCATCGGCGTCCTATCAAGGATGGATATGAATTGGGGTAGGGTGCGGGCCGTCTCCGGGGTTGGGTGCGGCGTTTTGATGCTTGTCACCTACATGGCGTCTCGTGTTGGGTGGCTGAACCCCTCCGTGGCGTTCATATTCATCGCCGTTTGCGCCGTGACCTACATAGTGGCGGTGGCGGTTGGGCAGCTGTGGGCTGAGTGGAGGAGCTACGAGGTGGCGTCCGTGGTGGGGCTCGCGGTTGGGAGCGCAATAATCGGCGTGGGCGTCTGGGCGTTCAGCCAGTTCTTCCTCCTACCGACGGGGGAGTCGCAGCTACCGCTATACGCCGCCCTCATCTGGTTCCTCTGGACGTTCTTCACCGAGATACCTTTCCTCGTAGCCCTTGGACCCCCAATCCTGAAGGCGTGCTACGCCGCCTTCCCATCCCTCACGCCGAGGAGAACCAGCTAGAGGCACGTTACACCCTCCTTTTATCTAACAGGCGTTAAGTTCTTCACGGTGCCCCCCTTGCGCGTAGGAATCGTAACGAGGAACGCGGAGGCCTGGTGCACAAGCCAGCTCGTGGAGGCGTTCAGGAGTAGGGGCGTAGACACCGTGTGCTTCAGCTTCCGCCGGCTGCTCGCCCGGGTGGGCTATGGGCCGGCAGTTTCCGCGTGCGATTTGCGCATACCCGGTGACGTAGACGCCCTCGTTATTAGGCCAATCGGGAGGGGCTCCCTAGATGAGGTGATATTCCGCATGGACGCGCTCAGGAGGCTTGAGGGGGACGGGGTTCTAGTGGTGAACCCGCCGGAGGCCATTGAGATTTGCGCGGATAAGTATAGGGCGCTGTATCTGATGGAGAGGCGTGGGTTGCCCGTGCCGAGAACCGCCGTCGCCGAGGGCGTGCGCGAGGCTATGCAGGCGTTCCATGAGCTTGGGGGGGATGTGGTGGTGAAGCCCCTCTTCGGCTCCAGAGGAGTCGGCTCCACCCGAATAAGCGACCCCGAGGTCGCCCGCAGAATCTTCAACACTCTGGCCTTCCACCACCACGTCATATACCTGCAGGAGTTCATCCCACACGGGAACAGCGACATCAGGGCGTTCGTCATAGGTGGGGAGGTGGTCGCATCCATGCGCCGCGTCTCCGCCACGTGGAAAACCAATGTGAGCCAAGGGGCTAAGCCAGAACCAGCTAAACTCAACCGGAGGCTAAAGGAGCTAGCCACGGAGGCGGCGGATGCCGTGGGGTGCAGGGTCGCGGGCGTCGATATACTTGAGGGGCCCAGGGGCCCACTCGTGGTGGAGGTGAACAGCCAACCCGGGTGGATGGGCATCCAGTCCGTAACGCCCTTCAACATAGCGGGGAGGATCGCCGACTACGTGATATCCGAGGTGAGGAGGTAGACGGTTAAGGCTT
>CAZKUI010000019.1:0-16178 GCA_964555905.1 uncultured Candidatus Bathyarchaeia archaeon
GTTGAGGGGCCCCCAACCCTTAACGGCGTTCCGCACGTGGGGCATGCTAGGGGTCGGGTCATCAAGGATTTGCGGTTCAGATTTTCCACGATGCAAGGCTACTACATCCCGTTCAGGGCCGGCTGGGACTGCCAGGGCCTTCCGGTTGAGCTTGAGGCCGAGAAGGCGCTCGGGTTTAGCGGTAGCAAGAAGGAACTTTTAGAGAAGGTGGGCGAGGAGAGGCTGGTTGAGGAATGCAAGAAGACGCTAGATAAGTACTACAAGTTTTGGATGGATGGGGAACGCAAGCTCGGGATGTTCATGGACTACGAGAACGCCTACTGGACGTACAAGGACGAGTACATCGAGAGGGAGTGGCAGTACCTGAAACGCGCCTGGGAGCAGGGCCTCCTAGACGAGGACTACTACGTTGTGGCGTACTGCCCCTCCTGCCAGACATCCCTCAGCCACGCCGAGGTGGGTCTGGGATACGAGGAGGTGGAGGACCCATCCCTCTACTTCAAGTTTAAGGTTCGCGGGAGGGAGAGGGAGTACCTCCTCATGTGGACCACCATGCCCTTCACCCTCGTCACCGACATGATGGTGGCCGTCCACCCAGACGCCGAGTACGCTAGGGTGCGGGTGGGGGATGAGGTGTGGATTATGGCGAGGGGCAGGGTGGAGCCCCTCATGGAGGAGCTTGGAATAGAGGAATACGAGGTTTTGGAGGTTGTGCGCGGCCGGGAGTTGGAGGGGCTGAAGTACGAATTTCCGTTCTTGGACATAGTTCCGGAGCAGCGTAAGTACGAGGAAATGCACCCCCTAGTTAGGAGCGTCGTCTGCGAGGATTTCGTAGACGTCACAACCGCCACCGGGATCGTGCACATGTCCCCGGGGAACGGGGAGGAGGACTTTGAGGCGGCTGTGAGGAGGGGCGTCCCCGTCTACGCTCCCTTTGATGACGAGTGCAGATTTACCGACGCGGGCATATTTCGCGGGGTGTTCGCAAGAGACGCCGATGAAATGGTGGTTGAGGAGCTGAGGAAACGCGGCCTGTTGGTGAAGATAGGCAAGGTGAGGCATGAATACCCAACCTGCTGGAGGTCCCACCACAAGCTCATCTGGGTGGCGAGGAGGGAATACTTCCTCCGGGTGGACAAACTCAAGGACTTGATACTGAAGGCGGCTGAAAACGTCGAATACTACTACGAGCCGCCGAGGAACCGGTTCCTCTCCATACTAAGCGAGGGTAGACGGTGGTGCATATCAAGGGAGAGAATCTGGGGAACCCCTCTCCCAATATGGGTATGCGAGAAATGCGGAGAGAAAACCTTCATATCAAGCAAGAAGGAGCTCATGGAGAAGGCTATAGAGAAGCCTGAAGGTCATTTCGAGCTTCATAAGCCGTGGATTGACAGGGTCGTGCTCAGGTGTGAGAAGTGCGGTGGGAGGATGTACCGTGAACCGTTCGTTATAGATGTTTGGCATAACAGCGGGGCGGCTCCATACGCCGGATTCACCGACGAGGAATTCAAGAAGTTCATACCAGCCTACTTCCTAGTTGAGGCGATAGACCAAACCCGAGGCTGGGCAAACTCGCTACTTTTGGAGCATGTGATACTCACTGGGAGGCCTGAGTCGCCATATAGGGCGTTCCTCTTCTACGGGTTCGTCTTGGACGCCAAAGGTAGGAAGATGAGTAAGAGCCTCGGAAACGTCATCGTGGTGAATGAGCTGCTGGAGAAGCACCCCGCAGATGTCTGCCGGTTCTACCTACTCTGGAAGTGCTCCCCAATAGAAACCATGAACTTTGACATTCAGGAGATGTATAAGAGGCCCTATCAGGTGCTCAACACGCTGTATCACCTGCACAGGTTCTTCATGCAGAACGCGGAGTACGACGGCTTCAACCCGGTGGAGCACACCATAGAGAGGGCTGAGGCGGAGGGTAACCTAAGGCCTCCGGACAGGTGGCTCCTATCCAAGCTCCAGCAGCTGATATCAGACGTCACGAGGGGCTACGAGAGGTGCCAGTTCCACGTGGCGCTCTCGGGGTTGGAGGAGTTCGTCATAGAGGTGGTGAGCAGGGGTTACATACCGATGGTGAGGAGGGAGCTATGGAGCGACGACCCCGAAACCCTAGGACGTAGACTGGCGATCTACGCGACGCTCTGGAGGGTCCTCAGAACCCTAGTCCTACTATTCAATCCAATAACCCCATTCATCAGCGAGTTCCTGCACCAGGCCGTCTACAGACAGATGAACCCAAACCTACCGGAATCCGTGAACTTCGAGGAGTGGCCAACCCCAGACGAGACCCTACGTGACCCGGAGTTAGAGAAGTCATTTGAATATTTGGAGATGGTAACGTCTCTGGTCTATTCCGCGAGGCAGTCGGCAGGTGTCAAGCGTAGGTGGCCCCTAAGGAAGGTTGTCGTGGTTGCCCCGAGCCACGTGGCTGCGGGCCTGAAACCCCTAAGCGACATACTCTTAGAATTGGCGAACGTGAAGGAGTTGGAGTTTTCCGGCGGCGCCCCATCTGGTGAGGGTTGGGCGTCCGCCGCGGAGGGCGAGGTATCCGTCTACCTAGACGTGCGCAGGGATGAACTGCTGATTGGGGAGGGACTCATGAGGGACCTAGCGAGGAGGGTGCAGGCCTTAAGGAGGGAGATGGGCTTCATGCCGACGGAAATCTTAGAAGCCGCTCACATAGCGGGATTAGAACAGAATGACGTAAAGCTCCTAGAGCCGCACCTAGAACTCATGAGGGAACTAGTCCGAGTAAAACGCGTAGAACTTCACACGGCAAAACCAGAAACCCCCATGAAATGGCGGGAATTCAGGCTGGACGGGAGAACCGTCCACATAGCCATACAAGGAAGCACGTAAACCCACCTTTCAATACCTATTTTCAGGACTGAGGAGAGAACCTACCGTTAGGTTGGGGTGTCTACCGTGGGTGGGATGGTGTTTTTAACCGGTAGACCGGGCGTGGGTAAGACGACGGTCCTACTTCGGGTCGTGGACGCGCTCAAAAGTAGAGGCTTGCGGGTGGGGGGTATGGTCAGCCGGGAGGTCCGTAAGGGCGGCGTCCGCGTGGGCTTCGAGATTCTCGACTTGGATTCCGGGCGTAGGGGCTGGCTTGCGCACGTGGAGCAGCCCACGGGGCCTAGGGTTGGGAAGTATCGGGTGAACCTAGCGGACTTGGAGGGCGTGGGCGTAAAAGCCGTAGACAGGGCTGTCAGGGACGCGGATGTCATCGCAATAGACGAGGTTGGACCGATGGAATTATACTCTAGGGCGTTCATAGAAGCCGTAAAGAACGCCATGAAATGCGGAAAGCCCCTCATAGCCACCATACACAGACGGGCAAGGCACCCACTCATAAGCCAAATAAAATCCAGAAAGGACGTGGAAATAATTGAGGTGACGCTGGAGAACAGAGATAAACTGCCAGAAGTAATCGCGGATAAGCTCGTTCAAACATGATGGATTCACCTCCACGAAAGGTTAATTGACGCAGAGCTGCATTCTTTTACGTGATTAAATTTGAGGGTTGCCGGGGTGGACGACGCTGGGAGGGGCTGCGTTATCGGCCCCTTGGTGGTGGCGGGGGTCCTAATGAATGAGGAGGACATACCCATCTTAGGTTCCCTAGGGGTTAGGGACTCTAAGAAGCTAACCCCCAGACAAAGAGAGATTCTAGCGGGGGAGATTCGGAGAGTCGCCTTAAAATGTTGCGTGCGAGTGGTCCCCCCAAATCAAATCGACGAGGTTGTAACTCGTGGAGTGAAGTTGAGGAGGCTAAACTGGCTGGAGGCACGCGTCATGGCGGAGGTAATCTCGGAATTAAAACCCGACGTGGCGTACGTAGACGCCTCGGACGTGGTTGCCGAGAGGTTCGGTCAGCAAATCGTGGAGTTCATTCCATCCGGGATTAAGGTAATCTCCGAGCATAACGCAGACGCCAAATACGTGGTAGTTTCAGCGGCGTCCATCATCGCCAAGACGGAGAGGGACTCAGAAATTGCGAAGCTAAGGAGGGAATACGGAGACTTCGGCTCCGGATACCCATCGGACGAAAGAACAATCCAATTCCTGAGGATGTGGCTGAAAAGGCACGGCTCTTATCCAGATTTTGTGAGGAAGTCTTGGGAGACCGCGAAGAAGCTTATGAGGGAAGTGGGTGAAAAGCAAACGCGGTTAATGTAGACATCCACATTTATAACGCTTAACTAAGGTTTAAAGCAAATCCACCAACTTTTCGCGGCTTTCCATGCTTTTCAGCGTTTTATGGTCTATTTGGGGCACATCCTCGTCGAGAGAACATTTCCCGTTAGTTATGAGGAGCGGTGAAGCATCAACCACCTCAGCTAGACTTAAAATCTCTCGGACTCTTCTGTCTAGGTTGTTCTCGGAGTCGTCGACGATGCCGCCTACAATCTTCGTGTCGTCCTCCACGAATCTGGCGATGAAGTCAAACGGCGCCTTCCTTACCAAATCCACGAAGAAGTTGAATTGGGATAGCTTCTTGTAGACTAAGCGGTGAATGTAGCTTGTGAGTGGGGCTTTATCGTTGTAATTGAATTCAACGTTCTTAAATCCCTTGAAAATGTTTATGGGGAGTGCAACGGGAATCTTTAGAACCTCATTCATCTTGTAGGCCACGGAAACGGATGCCTTCGCCTGACCCCGCTCATAAGAGTAGATGGTTATACGAGACAGGCTTAGCAGTTCCGCCAACCTACCGATTGAGAGACCCAGCTCCTCCCTGCGTCTCCGAAGGGCCTCGCCGTTAATGCGGACGTAGTAGCCCCCTGGGCCGGCTTCGATGAGTGGGTGCACGTTATAGCGGACGGCGTCCCTGAGGGTTTTCAGGGAGACCGCGTAGACCCCATGCCTCGTGTAAACCACATCGTCCTCGAGCCTCTGCCTGTAGCCCATGAACCCAACAATTAGGGGGGAGGCGGAGAAGTGGGCTGCCACCCTGCGAAGTTCCTGAATGCAATCTGCAGGGATGCAGCCAACGTTCTTGGATACTTTTATGAAGAGCGTGAGGTTGCCTCTCCGGGAGGCGAAGTCAAAGCAACTGGGCCTTGAGGTGCACCTAACGGAAACGACAAAATTTGCATTCCGGAGGGTGGCTTCGGTGGCATTTAATAGCTCAGCCCGCCTCATCGCCACTCCCCTACAATATTATTCAAAGAATCACGGAGATATAAGCTTTGTAGCCGGGAGAATGGTATTTTTTATTTGCGATATCTAGCAACCACCATAACGTGGTCCTTGTCGTAGGGCTCTAGGTGCACGGAGTCTTCTATGAGGAACCCCCTCTCTTCTAGGGTTCTCATCTCCCTCCTGTATAGTTCCGACGGCCTCTCAGCCACGTCTATGCTCCTTGCCTTAATCGCCAGCATTATCCAACCCTCATTCTTTAGAAAGAGGTCGGCGTTGTCCGCCAGCACTTTAGCTTGTTCTGGCTGGGCGATGTCGCAGTATATGCCGTCTACGGTGGTTACTAACGTTGAGTAGAGCGTTGGGATTCTGGCGTCTGCAAGTATCGGGGTCATGTTGGGTCTGTGCATGCACACGTTATTGATGAGTTCACGCATAACCCTCGCTGAGAACTCCACACAATAAACGTGGCCATCCACACCAACTATATCGGAGACGTGGCTGGCGGTGGTTCCGGTAGCCGCCCCGAGGTAAAGAACCCTATTTCCTGGGGTAAGGCGGACTGGTTTTATCCCCTTCAGTATGGACGCCGCCAGCTTACTTCTATACGCATCCCAGAGGCGGTACTCCACACCCTCATGGCGGATGAGCCTCTCCCCGTAGACGTCCCTCCCGGGCGCCAAGTTCCTCGTGGCGAGCCTCCTAGCTCCATCCTCCAGCGTAACCCAGTAAACTCCCTTGATTTCTTGGTGGGGCTCAACCCTTACGGCCAACTCTCCGCCTCCTGGGCCTCGGTTTTCTCTTTGGTGGTGCCTTATATTTCTCCCTTATCTCCTCCACCCGGCGCTCCACGGACTCCCTCAGCTCGTCCCCCCGGTAGCTCCCGCTGTAGGCGTCTAGGCGGGCGGCAATCGCCAGCTTCCCAGCCAGGGCCCTGGCGATTTTCCCCCTCTGCCACCGCTTTGAGCCGTGGACGTGGGGGTGCTGGAATATTATGCCGTGCTTCGGGGGCTTCGCCCCCGTTCTTAGCGCCCTGAATAACGCCTTCTCCGCCCCGAGAACCTGTATGGTGCTGGAGGGCATCTTCGCTAAGCTTTCCAGGCCCCCAGCCAAGGAGATGAGGCGCGCTCCCAGTAGGGGTCCAACTAACGCCTTGATGTTGGGGGCGACCTCCCCCATCACCTCATCCACGTAGTTCTCCAACGTCTTCCGCGCTTTGTATAGCTCTATGGCGCGTTGGGAGAGCATGCGCACCTCTTCTATGTCTTCGTCGCTTAGTTCGGCGCCGACTGAGGTGCTGGCGGACTTCGCGATCTCCTCGGCTTTCTTCCTAGGGATTCCAGCCTTCTCTAGGGCTTCCACGGTGAAGTTCTCCCGTCTACCAAGCTTCGAGACGAGCCTCAGGTAGGTTTCGTGGCTCTCAACCAGCCTGTTTAGCTCCGGGAAGTGGAGTCCATACCATTCTCTGATGCGGCTTGCGAAGAGGTTCAGCGTCTTGTCCAAGTCGTCTATCGCCTGAATCGCCTGAGCAACGACCAAGTCCCTCTTCTCGGACGCCCTCTTAATACGGATTCTGGCAGCCTCCATGGAGACCTCGCGCACCCACTCGCGGAGTTCCTCCACGCTACGTGCGAAGCCCACCTCCAGTGCGAGTGCCTCTAGCCTCTCGCGGACTAGCTCCCCGGCCTTGAGGGGCGCCTCCGCCACCGTCTCCACGCCAAACTCCCTGTGAACCGCCATGGCGAGCCTCGAACTCTCAAAGGCGATTTGGCTGAAGCCACGCCGGCGAAGCTCGTCTACGAGCTTCCCAAGCTCCTCCGTAGACACGCCCTCCATGAGGCGGACTAAACGCTGAGCCGCCAACCTAGCATCCCTAGGGAAGGGGACGAAATGCAGTAGGTTACCATCCCCATCGAAGGCGAACACGCCAATCGGGCTCCAAACAACCTCCGCCCTCAAACCACCCACCACAGAAAACGAAACAACCAAAAATACAAGCCACACAACACCATTAAACCCTTTCCCCTAAACCATAACAAAAAATTCAAATATAGCCCTGACACCCATAGTATGAGCGCGATGAAAACAAAAACCATAACCTTAGACGCAAAAATCCTCGAACAACTACAAAAGTTACGAGACGAGCTGGACTCCATCATAGAAACCATAGAAATCATGAACGACCCAGAACTTGTGGAAGAAATAAGAAAAGCAAGAGAAGAAGTCCGCAAAGGAGAAACCGAACCAATTGAAAAACTGATAGAAGAAGCTGAAAGGAAGACAAAAAAGCACTAACCCCTATAAACCCTTCTACGGTGAGCAACATAAAGTAGTGCAACCGTCCTATTTTTATCGTCTACCTCGTATAGAACTCTCCAATCTCCAATTCTAACACTTAAAACCCCGGCAAGTTCTCCACGAAGTGGCGTGCCTATATGGGGATTAACGGATAGAAGCTCTCTAATTTTCCTTAAAATCCTCGCCTGCAATTCAGGAGGTAAACGTTTCATAGTTCTAGCGAATCTTTTAGAAGAGACTAATCTGTAATTCTGATGTCTTCTTATATTTCTGGAGCTCATCGAAGATCTTAACAGTTTTGTTGAATGAGAGTTTAAATAGTTTTTCATTCTCCAGCATAAAATTGGAGTATGCAAATTCCTAATAGTTTTTGTTAGCTTTTCCTATTATTTCTTTTATTGATTTATATCCCTTTCTTTTTAGGTATCTTTTTATTCCTTCTGTTATTTCTTTGAATACTCGTGTTCCTTTTAGGTAGATGGCTGTTCCTATTTGGGTTGCTGTTGCTCCCGCTAGGTGGAATTCTATGGCGTCCCTCCAGTTTTTTATGCCTCCCACGCCGATTACTGGGATTTCGACCGCCTTGTATATTTCGTAGACGGCTCTTAGGGCGATTGGCTTTATTGCTGGGCCTGATAGGCCCCCGAAGGTTGCGGAGAGTATTGGGCGTTGGAGTTCGATGTCTATTGCCAGTGCTTTAACCGTGTTTATTGCGGTGACGGCGTCCGCCCCAGCCTCCTCGGCGGCCTTAGCAACCGAGGCTATGTCCGTGACGTTCGGGGTTAGCTTCACGTAGACGGGGACGTTTACGGCATCCTTCACGGCCTCCGTCACCTCGCGCACAAGCTCCGGGTTCTGCCCTATGAGGCCGACCTTTGAGACGTGTGGGCAGCTGCAGTTCAGTTCTATTGCGTCGGCTCCCGCCCCGCTTAGGATTTTCGCAACCTCCACGTATTCCTCGGTGGTGAATCCGTAGACGCTGGCTATGACGCACACTCCTTCCCTCTTCAGCTTCTCAATCTCGCCCCTGAATTCCTTGGCTCCCGGGTTTGGGAGTCCCATGGCGTTTATGAGGCCGCAGTCCACGCCAACAACGGTTGGGTTGCTAAATCCCATCCTAGGCTCTAAGCCTATGGACTTTGTTACCACAGCCCCAGCCCCGCTCTCGTAGACCCTCCGGAGCGTCTCATGGGACATGCCGAGGATTCCAGCCGCCAGCATCACGGGGTTCCTCAGCTTTAGGCCCCCGACATCCACGGTTAGGTCCACCAAGCCGGATGCACCAAATAATATTTGGGTCTACGTGGAATTAAAAGCCGCTGAATACGGGAGGCATCCGAGTTGCCGGGCATCGTCGGGGCTAACCGAGTTAGGATAGTGGATGTGGAGCGGGTTGTGGAGGAGGCCCCGACAGTCAAGACGATATACTTCCGCGATGCAGCCTGCGCAGGGGCGGTTCCGGGGCAGTTCGTCATGGTCTGGATTCCGGGCGTAGACGAGGTTCCCATGAGCCTCTCCACCATAAAACCAAATGGACTGGCGTCCATCACCGTCGCCCGGGTTGGGGAGGCAACCGAGGCGCTTCACAGATTAAAGCCCGGAGACAAGATAGGGGTTCGGGGCCCATTCGGGCGTGGATTTACAATAACCACCGGGAGATGCCTAGTTGTCGGTGGGGGGACGGGCATGGCGCCCCTCATCCCGCTGACGGAGCGATTGACGAAGGTTGGGGCGGATGTAACCCTCATTCTGGGGGCGAGGACGACGGGTGAGGTCATACTCCTAGAAAGCGCCAAGAAGGCCCTAGGTGGGAGGGGACGCCTCATCGTCACCACCGAGGACGGGAGCCGAGGGGTGAGGGGGCTAGCAACAGAGCCAGCTGAGGAACTACTCAGAAGGGAGCGCTTCGACATGGTCTACACCTGCGGGCGGGAGCCGATGATGCTTAGGGTTCTCGAAATGGCCGTGAAGCATGGCGTGCCCATGGAGGCCAGCTTGGAAAGATACATTAAGTGTGGAGTGGGCGTTTGCGGAAGCTGCTGCATAGGCCCCTACCTCGTGTGTAGGGATGGCCCGGTGTTCACGAGGGAGCAGCTGCTGGAGGTGAGAGGGGAGTTCGGCGTTTTCAGGAGGGATGAGGCGGGGAGGAGGGTTCCCGTTTAGGGCGAAAGTTTAAATGAAGCCCTACCCTTTCAGATGGTTGGTGAAGTGACATGCCAACCCACGGCTCCCTGAGTAAGGCGGGTAAGGTTCGAGACCAGACGCCTAAGATTCCGGCTACTCCGAAGAAGAGTAAGATGCCGAGGATTCGAGTTAGAAGCAACTATAGGAAGAGGGTCATACTAGGCCGAGCTGTAGGGCAGGGCCACACACGCCGCTAAGAAGCCAAATTTGGGCGGCTTCCCGAAGTGCATGTATCTTTTGCCACTAACAATGAAGTGACCATTTACACTCTAGTCTATTGGTTTGTACGTGAAGTGGCGATGCGTATAAAAGCTTAGTAGAATGGTGAACGGGCTCCGTTTTACCCCGGTATATTCGTGTGTGTTAGGGAGTTAATATTTCTGCGTGCAAAAGGTTTTAATACATCCCTCGCCCCCGGTTCCGGCGCTCTTTTTGATGCATAGAATCGCCGTTTTCACCGTTCAATGTTATAAACGCCCCTTTAAACAAGCCTTATAGGAACTCATCAATCACCATCCCAGCCGAGGGTAAACCCCATGGATGTCTCATGGCTTGACCGGGAGATACTGAGGGCCCTCGATGGGGGGCCCATGTCGGCGTCCGAGCTGGTGGAGAGGCTGGGGGTCGAACAGGGGGAGGTTCAGGAACGCCTAGAATACCTCATACAGGCTGGGAGGGTGTCCGGGAGGAAGTTCGGGGAGCAGGTCGTCTACTGGTCCAATGGGAAGCTGCACCCCATGGACGTCAAGATGGCGATGGACTTGGTGGACGTACAGCTGATAGACGAGATAATGAACTTGAGGAAGGAGATAAGGAAGATCTGGGAGAAGCTTGAGGAAATATCCTCGAAGATTGGCTGAAGCCCTCCACCGCCCTATTTATTTCCGCGTGGGAAGCCACCTTTATTAGGGGAATTTAAAGATTTTACTAGTTGGCATGAGGGTTGCCTACCGGGAAATCATCCAGATGCTCATGGAGAAGCCTAACCCGTCTACGAGGGATTTAGCGGATGCTAAGCTCCAAGTCTCGCTGAAGTACGGACTTAAGCGCATTCCCTCCAACTCAGAACTCATATCCGCCCTCAACCTCGAAGAGAGGAGGAAGCTACTACCCCTACTACGTCGGAAGCCAACCCGAACCCTCTCCGGAGTGGTGATAGTCGCCGTCATGTCTAGGCCCTGGCCCTGCCCGAAGGATGAGCCTTGCATCTACTGCCCCGGTGGACCCCGATTTGGAACCCCGCAGTCGTATACTGGGCATGAACCGGCGGCCCTCCGCGGCCTGCAGCATGAATTTGACCCCTACAGCCAAGTGAAGAGTAGGGTGGCTCAGCTTAGGGCTATAGGGCATAGGGTGGATAAGGTTGAACTCATCGTGATGGGTGGGACGTTCCCGGCGGCGCCTAGGGAGTATCAGGAGTTCTTTGTGAAGCGTTGCTTGGACGCCCTCAACGGAGTGGATGCGGAATCCCTCGAGGAGGCAAAGCGGCTGGCGGAGAAGGCGAGCGTGAGGAACGTCGGAATCACCGTGGAGACGAGGCCCGACTGGGCTCGGGAGGAACACGTGGACCACATGCTTAGGCTCGGCGTCACGCGGGTTGAGGTGGGTGTTCAAACCCTATACGACGATGTCTACGAGTTGGTGAACAGGGGTCACAGGGTAAGGGATGTGGTGGAGGCAACCCGCGTACTGAAGGATTCCGGGTTGAAGGTCTGCTACCACATGATGCCCGGGCTCCCGGGCTCCGACTACCGCAGGGACTTGGAGGCGTTCCATCGGCTGTTTAGGGATGAGGATTTTAGGCCCGACGCCTTGAAGATATACCCAACCCTCGTGTTGAGGGGGACAAAGCTCTACGAGATGTGGCTGAGGGGTGAATACACCCCATACCCCACCAGCTTGGTCGTCCAGCTCCTAGCCGAGGTGAAGGCGGCCGTTCCGCCGTGGGTTAGGATCCAGAGGGTTCAGAGGGATATACCGTCCAAGCTGATTGTAGCCGGGGTGAGGGAGGGGAACCTCAGGGAGCTGGTTTGGAAGGAGCTAAAGCGTAGGGGTCTACGGTGTAGGTGTATTAGATGTAGGGAGGTGGGCCGCGTCAGGGCTAGATATGGGTTAGAGCCGAGTCCCGAGGACATAAAGTTGGTGGTGAGGCGGTATGGGGCGTCGGGTGGCGAGGAGGTCTTCATCTCCTACGAGGATGTGAAGCGTGACATACTCATAGGATTCCTGAGGTTGAGGATGCCGTCGGAGAAAGCCCATAGACCGGAGATAGCTGGGCGGGGGGCTATGCTGGTGCGGGAGCTCCGCGTCTACGGCCCCATGACGCCCGTCGGGGAGAGAAGCGAGGATGCATGGCAACACAGGGGGTATGGAAGCCTACTCCTAAAGAACGCCGAGAGGATATCCGTGGAGGAGTACGACGCAAGGAAGATAGTCGTCACATCCGGGCTCGGAGTTAGGGAGTACTACCTCAGGCGTGGATACTTCAGGGACGGCCCCTACGTGTCTAAGCTCCTTAGGTAGTAATTAAATGGGTAGATCCCCGTCTACGCCGAGGTTAGGGGATGTGGACTACCTCCACCCCGGCTTCCTCAAGCGTTCTGGATATGTGCCTGCGGTGGCAACCCCTCACGTTGCGCTCCACGCACATGATGGCTAGGCGGTGCACCTCCGCGAGTTCTAGGAGCCGCGTGATACCCCTCATGTAATCCTCGCTCTCCATGTACTTCTCGTAGCCGCCCCTACGGAACCCGCCAAGCAGGTCCCCAAGGTAGACATACTTAATTCCACGCCTCGGCAACTCACGCTCCAGATTCTCACGGAGGTAGCTCTCATCCTTGCTCCTCGGAAACCTCCTCACATCAACAACCAAATCAACCCCATGCTCCCTGAGGAGAGCCACAAAATCCTCGAACTTCCTACCGCCGTAGCCGACCGTGTAGACGGTGACCAACCGCAATCCCGTGAGTATTATACTCTCTTAGAGGTTAATGAGGGTAACTAGGTTTGAATCTCGCGGATATTATGCGGAAAATGTTTATTAGGGCTGGGCATTAATGGCTAATAGCCGAGGGGGCTGAAGTTGGCTTATAAGTATATGGCTGAGGCGTGGAAGAAGCCGGGCGCGTCCTACGTGAAGGAGTTGATGAGGGAGAGGGCCATACGGTGGCGCAGGCAACCAGCCGTGGTTAGGATTGAGAAGCCCACTAGAATCGATAAGGCGAGGAGATTGGGCTACAAGGCGAAGCAGGGGTTCATCGTGGTCCGGGTTCGGGTCAGGCGTGGGGGCCTGAGCAAGCCGAGGCCGAGGGCTGGACGTAGACCGAAGCGCATGGGAGTCCTAAAGTATAAACACGCGAAGAGCTTGAGGCTCATCGCGGAGGAGAGGGCCGCCAGGAAGTATCCGAACCTAGAGGTTCTAAACTCCTACTGGGTTTGGGAGGACGGTCGGTATAAGTGGTTTGAGGTTATACTCGTAGACCCGCACCACCCAGCCATAAAATCGGATAAAGACACAAACTGGATTACAAAGCCGGTTCATCGCGGGAGGGTGTTCCGCGGGTTAACTAGCGCCGGAAAGAAGATGAGGGGACTTAGACGCTGAGTGGAGGACGCCGCCTAAAGCATGAACACTAACGCCACAAGCACGCATCCGTAACTGCCAGCCGGAACCTTCAGCACCTCAATCCTGTGGTCGATTTCCCCGAGTTCTATCTTCCTCGCGTCGGCCATCTCTTCAATCCTTCTGTTCAACGCCTCCCTCAGCGCCTTCCGGTCCATGTGCCCGGCAACCTCGGCTACTATTCCGTAGAGGTGGTTCTTCTCCCACGCCCAGACGAGCCCGGCGCCTATCGTCTCCCCACTATCACCGCAGACCTTAGCCATGACCGTGGGGGCGATGGTCCCGGCCTGAAGCTTCTTCCACCTCCTCTCCTTGCACTTCGGAGGGATCACCGAACTCACGAGGAATAGGTTGCATTGGGCGATGCCGGCGTTTATCAGAGCCGCGTCATAGGCGTTAAGCTTTGAGACCTTACTAACGCCCCTCCCGCTCGTTACGAAGAATTCTCTTGGGATTAACCTCCTCCATCTTCTAATCGAAGCCATTTCAACTCACATAATTTTTAACAGAATGTGCTTTTAAATTTTACGCCCACTCTACGGGTTTACATATTAAAAACTCCATCCAATAACATTGCAACGGGGAAAAACATTATTTATACCGCACTTTATATCTGGATGTATAGCCGGGCTGGAGGGAGGGGTGCGCGGAACCGTTAAATCTCTGGTTTCGTATGCCCCATGTGGAGCGCAGTCTAGTATGAGTAAAAGCTTCGTTAAGCCGTTCATCGGGTATATTACGATAAGGCTTCTCGCCCACGCCACGGAGGATGAGGATAGGGTTCTTGAGGCGGCTAGGAACCTATTTCCGTCGGCGCGCGCCGGTGAGGTGCGGTTTAAGAGGGTGAAGCTTAGGGGGCATCATGGAAACCCCATCGTGGTTTTTGAGGCGAAGGTTAGGAAGACCGAATTGATTGAGGGGATGATACAAAGGCTTTCATCCAACCTACGCCCTGAGGATAAAGAGATGCTAGCGAGGAAGGTGGACCTACACATAGACGGAAGCAACCTATACCTAAGACTGGATAAGCAGGCGGCCCTCCGTGGGGAGCTTAGGTTGGAGAACGTAGACCCAATAAGGATATGCATACACTTCAAAAGGAGGTGGGCCTCAAGAATTCCTGAGGCCTGCAAAAGCTTGGGGATAATACCATGAGGGCGTACGCCGACCTACACCTCCACGCCTCAACCGAAAACAGCCTTTCCGAACTCCTAGGGAAGGCGAAGGAGCTAGGCTACCGCCTCGTGGGCGTGTCCATCCCCATCCACACCCCAAAAGAGGAGAGAAAACGCCTGAGGGATGCATGTAAGAGAATCAACCTAGACTTAGCCTTCAGGGTGGACTTAACCCCGAAATCTCCGAGGGAACTCCTAGAAGCCCTACGCGCAGTGAGGAGGAAGTTCGAACTCGTCTCCGTGCTGTGCCTCTCAAAGGCGGTGGCGCGGTGCGCCGCCCGAGATAGGAGGGTGGACCTCCTAAACTTCCCCCCACACCCAAGGGGGAGGTTTTTCGACAGGTCGGAGGCGGAGTTAGCTTCCAATTCTCTTTCATGCCTAGAAATAGACATGAATTGCTTATTAGAACTCAGGGGGGCGTCAAGGGCGAGGCTCATCTCCAAACTCAGGCGGGAATTGAAGCTAGCTGGGAAGTTCGGCGTTCCAGTGGTTCTCTCCAGCGGTGCTAAACACCCCTTAACGCTGAGGGGGCCCCGTGAATACGCCGCTTTGGCGCACATCCTCCTAGATATGGGGTTGGAGGATGCACTAGACGCCATATCCGAGACGCCGAAGTCCATCGTTGAGCGGAACAGGGAGAAACTATCGCCGAACTTCGTCGCCCCGGGAATTAGGGTGGTAAAGGTGGGTGGAGATTGCCGAGGGAGGTCCGGAGGAGATACGTAGCCCTTAGGGTGGAGGGCGTAGACACCGTAGACAGGAGAACCCTTGAGGGGGCGATCCGAGCCGCCATACTCACACTCTTCGGAGAATACGGACTCAGCAAGGTGGAATTCACGGTAATAGAATGCAGTGGAGAAAACGCAATCGTAAGGTGTAACCATAATGCCCTACAAATGCTGAGGGCGTCAACCGCAACGATCACGGAAATAAGGGGAAAGCCAGCCGCCATACGCATAGTCAAGGTCTCAGGAACCCTAAAGGCGCTAAGGAGGAAAACCAGAAGCCTATTTAAGCCCGTAGACATAGTAAAACCGGGGGATGATAACGCCGTCCCAGACGGACCCAAGCGGGAGGGAGTGAAGAGCTCGTGACGGGTTGACCCCCTAAATGTAGAACTCGTTAAGTGAGAAGTATGGAGGAATGGCCTCCTCCGTACTCCATATGGGGAGCGGTTTTTCGGGCCCAGCTGGGCAGTAGGAAAAACCTTCCTTTGCCGCATGCATGCTAGGGAAAAGGTATACACGCCCATGTTAAAATTCGAGCCGTGCCTGCCATGGCGCCCCATGGCTGTGCTGAGCCCATTCATTGAATCTTATGGCTACATCGTACTCTTTGTAACATATTCCAACGGGGTGCATGCCTATCTATCGCTTTCATTCTTCTTTAAAGTATTAGAGGCTGTTCTAATTTCACGTTTCCATGTAAGCCTTCAATTTTTCAGCTATTTCCTCAGGTATTTTTACAGCTCCGCCCAAGTTTTTGTCCGCTGCAACTACCACTATGTAGCCTTCAGCCGCCAGCTGTCCATTCTGCCTATTATATACTTTAAAGTAGTATTTCACTGATTTTTCTCTAAGTTCCTTTACTGAAAGCTCAATTTCAACTAGATCGTTAAATCTGAGGGGGCGTTTGTAGCAACACCACGCTTCGACTCGCGGAAGCACAACTCCATATTTTTCAGCTACGCTTTTAAAGTCAAATTCTAGGGTTCTGTAGAGTTCTTCCTCTGCTTTCTCAAAGTA
>CAZKUI010000020.1:0-16094 GCA_964555905.1 uncultured Candidatus Bathyarchaeia archaeon
TCAGCCAAGTAGTTGTCAGGCATGAAGCAACAAGGCGTTAACTTAGCATCCCAAGTAACAAAAATGCAGTTTTTAGCTATTCTACAGGGGTAAGAATGTTTCTTCGGTAGGATAAGCTTCATTCTATAATTCTTAGTTAAAGTATTAATCACATGGAAGAGCTGTTTTTCTTTAGAGGTACTTAATGGTTTGAATTCGGGATTGTATAGGTGGAAGATTCTGTGAATATTTATGGCTTCTACTCCTAACCGAGAAGATTCCTCTATTATTTGTGGAACCTCACCCTCATTTCCTTCATAAATAGTTATGTCTAAGAAAATTTTTGGCTCTTTAAGCTTGAATTTTTGTTTTAAGGATGAGACAAGCTTTATTTTATCTTTGATTTCCTCCAGCCTTTCAAGTTTATACACGCCAAATGCCAACTCACTAAGTTTCAAATTTAACAAGATTTCAGCATTTCTCTTGTCTAACAAAGTTCCATTCGTTATAAGACTCGTCTTCGCCCGCTTTTTTGAGGCATAGGCTATCATTTCGTAAATTTCGTCATTCAGTAGAGGCTCGCCCCACCCATGAAAAGCAACGTACAGTGGCCTGTTAACATCAATAATCCTCTGGAAATCTTCAACCTTCATGTCCCCTAAGGATCTCTTAGAAACTCTTCTTATGCATATCTCACAGTTGAGATTACAGCGGTTAGTAGGTTCAACCTGCACTATCCACCTTCCACCAAGCAAGGGAATCACCAGAGGGTAAAAAAAGAGAAGATCAGTGGTTTCTGAAGACCCCGAGAACCCTCGTTCTTACTCCTCTCACCGCTCTTCCCTTGAAAATAAACAGAAGTAATGTTCCGATGGTTGCGGCTGATGCTATATAATTGACTAACATGGCCAATGCGGTAGCGGCACTCGCAGCATTAGCAGCAATAGGTGCACACATTTCGAACCCCGGACAGGGTATACCACGAAATAATATATAAGTATTACCTTTCTGTTGTTGGGTAATACCTTGAATTTCCTTCAGCCCCTTCGTAGACGATGAAGCGCCTGCGCAAGGTTCCCTCCGGTAACCTCCTGAGGACGACGTAGACGTCTATATCGCTCCTCTCGTGGGGTGCCCCCCTAATCCAATAAATGTTGGGGGTATGCGATTAACGCCTCAGCCTTGGGATGAACATCGGCACCTCCCTAGCATACTCCTCAAATTCCCTACCGAAGGTTCTCCTTAGGTCTACGTCCTCCATGTAGGACTCTAGTAGTATGAGGGGAGTCCAGATGAGTAGGCTTACGAGGAGGAAGTATCCGGAGTCGGCGAGGGCGGCGGCTCCAAGCGGCCATATCATGGCTCCGAGGTTCTGCGGGTGCCTGATGACGCCGTATATGCCCCTCTTCACGAGCTGGTTTCCGCACACCCCACCCATAGACCGCTCCAGCCCCATATCCAATGTTCCCTTCAACTCTAGGGAGAATCCGGATGCCAAAAGCAGCGCCCCTAAGGCTAACCTTACCTCCCTCGGTAGGGGTATGCGCGGCTGGTTTGGGTAGGTGCAGAGGAGGATTAGGGAGGCGAGGGGTAGCACCTGAGACGCGGTGGAAGACAGCTTGAAGAACCAAGCGTGCCGCCTCTCCAAGCTCTCCCTAAATGCGAGCGACGCCACTAGAGATAGGAAGCCCGGGACTCCTAGGGCGGCGTATAGGATTGGGAGGACGTCCACCCCCAACCCCGTTACTTCGTTGGTTTTGTGTAGTTTACCTCGCGGATGAGCACGAGCGGCGTCCAGACGGACGGGGACCCCCACTCCATCCACCAGTGGCTCACCTGCCTCGCCTCCCTCGATAGTGCGTTCACGCCCTCTAGCATGTGGAGAACGTTGTCGCTGAGTCGTAGACCCCTCACAGCCCCGACGATTTCCCCGTTTTTAATCCTGAACACCCCATCCCTTATGATGGTGGAGAAGTCCCCGCTCCTATAGTCTTGGAACCTCACATACGTCATGTTGTTGACGAACAAGCCGTCTTTCACCTCCTCCACGAGTTCATCATCCGCGATTTCTCCCTCGGAAACGACGACGTTCCAAGCGTGTGGTGCTATCCAGCCGGCGTTGGCCGTGGACCTCACTCCGTGCCTCTTTGCGGTTAGGCTGTTGTGGAGGTAGTTGCGGAGGACCCCGCCCTCTATTATCGGGGTTCTCCGGGTCGGGTACCCCTCATCGTCGAAGGGTGTGCTACCCAGCCCCCCAGGCCTCCTAGGGTCGTCGTAGACGGAGAGGGCCTCAGAGGCGACCTTCCGACCGAGTTTCCCAACTAGGCAGGAGACTCCCGAATCCACGTGGAACGCCGAGGACATCCCAGCCAGTATGTCAAAGAAGACGGCGGCGGCTGGCCTACCGAGCACCGTGGCGTGCTTGCCAGCCTCCACGGGAACCACCTTCGTAGACATGCCTGCGAGCCGGCCTGCATCCCTCCCCGCCTCCTCCGGGTGGAAGTCCCTTAGGGTGGTCCCGCAGGTGACGCCCATCCCGGACGCCTCCCCGTCAGCTAACCCCCTAACCATCAGGCTCATCGCGGTCCTCCTAATGGACGCTGAAACGTTCTTGGAGGTGGCGAGGGACGACGCGGACTCCATGGACGTTAACGTCCCAGCAACCCTCCTAGCCCCGGCCTCCAACGCCGCATTTACGGCAGCCTCCACGTAGTCCACGGCTTCCTCCCCCAACCTCGCCACCTCACCATCGTATATCCCCGGAACCTCTCCGTACTGGAATGGACCCTCCGGCAGGGGGGCGTAGCTCTCGTGCCTCTTCACTACGTTCGCGGCTTTAACGAGGTTCCTAACGGCGTCCTCCAGCGCTTCCTTGGATATGTCCGTGGTGGATGAGACGAGCACACGCCCAGCCTTCTTCAGTAATATGCTCACCTCCACCTCGTCCCACGTGTTCGTTATGGTCACTTGGTTGTTCGCGAACCTCACCTGCCTAGCCACGCTGTGGTTGGAGATGGCCGCGACCTCGTCGGCCCCCAGCTTGAGCCCCAGCCGAACCACCCACTCCGAAAGCTCCGTTAACTCGGGCTTCACCTCCAAACCTCCACACCCCTCACCCTAACATCCGGGCCTCCATGCCAGACGGGAACCCCCTGAACCGGGTCTCCCTTACCGCATGTAGCCGCCTCGAAGCGTAGCTCCCTCCCCACCGCGTCTATGCTCCCGTAGAATCCCGGAGTGGTGATTTCCAGCACGGGTCTCCTCACGAACCCGCCCAGCTCCCCATTCTTGATTAGGTAGCTCTCCGTCCCCACGAACCTCATGTTGTAGCGTCTGTCGTCTATGTTCCACTCCCCGAACGTCCGTATGTAGACACCCAACTTTACACCCTCTAGGAGCTCCTCTAGGGTGTGGTCTCCCGGTAGCATGAACGTATTCGCCATGCGTATGATGGGCTCCCTATCAAAGAACTCAGCCCTCGCGGATGCGTTGCTCCTAACACCCATCCTCGCGGCGGTCTCCCGGTTATGTAGGAACTCGTTTATTACGCCGTTCTTTATGAGGAGCCTCCTCCTCGCCTTGACGCCCTCGTCGTCGTAGAGGTAATACCCATAGCTGTTCGGTATGGTGGGGTCGTCAGCGACGCTCACCACCTCCGCCCCGATGCGCCTACCCAGCATATCGACAGTTAAGAACGACTCCCCAGCCTGCGCCGCCTCCCTCCCGAAGATCCTATCCGCCTCGTATGGGTGACCCGCGGACTCGTGCACCATGAGGCCGACGACGAGGCTTCCGAGGACTACATCCACCTTGCCCTTAGGGGGTTTCTCAGCCTCTCTTAATATACGCCCTAGGGTGGTTGCCCTTTCAGCCACGTAGTCCACCAGATTCCACTCCCTAACCGCCTCCCAGCCCCTGCTCTCACCCTTCTCTATAGACTCCTGTTCCGTCCCCGCGCCCCCCTCGTGGGCGGTGAGGAAGCCCGTGAAGTAGACGCGGGGAACCGTTGAGCGTATGCGTGCACCCTCGCTGTTCGCGTAATACTTCTCCTCAACCTTCTCCGAGAGCTGGAACAGCCTCTGGGGGACGGAGACGCCCACCTCCCGCGGGGAGGCTACACGCCTGTCTACATCCATGAGTAGCTCCATCTTCTCCTCCATGGGCACATCCTCGGCTGGAATCTTCGGCTTCACCGCGTAGCTGTCCTCCGGCGCCTCCTCCTCGGAGAACCTTATGGGCTCCTTCAGGAGCCTTGAGGACGCCCTAGCCATGGATACGGCGTCCCTCACTCTTTCCCTCACCAAATCGGCGTCGGGCTTGTTTATGGATGCAAAGCCCATAGCCCCACCGACCAAAACCCTCACCCCGATGCCAGCCCTCTTCGTTTCACCAACAGCCTCGGGGTTCCCGTTCCTCACGAGGTAGAATCGGCTTACGTTACTCTGGAATCTAGCCTCGGCGTAATCGGCTCCAGCTTCGATGGCAACTTTTATAGCTAAATCCACCAGCTCTTCCAAACAATCACCAACTAAACACTCTATTAGGTTAAAATATTAAGTTTGTGAATCTCGTTTTTATAGCGAAAGGGATATATAAGCTTAAATCGGAGAAACAAAATTGGTGAAGCCGAAACGGTTGATGTAATACTTGTTAATCCCCCCTATAGAGGCGCGGTTAGTAAGTATGTGGGTTATACTCCTCCCCTTGGAATCGCGTACATCGCATCCGTCTTGGAGAGGGAAGGGGCGAGCGTGAGGATTATAGACGCGCCCATCATGGGGCTCCGCCACCGCGACATAGTGAAGATTGTGGAGAGGGATAAGCCGCTCCTAGTCGGGGCTACGTGCACAACCCCATCCTACTATAGCGCCGCTCAGGTGCTTAGGGGAGTGAAGAGCGTAGACGAGGATATAACGACCGTGATTGGAGGTCCGCACGTCTCCTTCACCCCGGTGGAGACGCTTAGGGAGAACCCCCAGATAGACTACGTGGTAATTGGGGAGGGCGAAAACACAGCCCTTGAACTTTATAAGTGCATGTCCGAGGGGGGCGAAGCGAAGGACATCCCGGGCATCGCGTACAGGCGGGGTAAGCGCGTGAAACTCACCCAGCCGAGGCCTCTAATAAGAGAGCTGGATTCCCTGCCCTTCCCAGCTTGGCACCTACTCCCGATGGATAGGTACAGGGCGCTCGGCATGAGGGAGTTCCCAATATTCACGAGCCGTGGATGCCCCTACCGGTGCATATTCTGCGTCTCCTCGTTGCTCATGGGGAAGAAATACCGATTCCGCTCGGCAAAGAATGTGGTAGACGAGATGGAGGTGCTCGTGAAGAAGTATCGCATAAAAAATATCGCGGTCTTAGACGACACATTCATGCTGATAAAGCGTAGAGCGAAGGAAATCGCTAGAGAAATCTTGGAGAGGGGCCTAGAAGTTTGGTGGGGTGCATCCTCACGCGTGGACATCGTAGACTACGAGACCCTAAGGGAGATGAGGAGGGCTGGGTGCACAGCCATATACGTGGGGGTTGAATCCGGGGACCCGCGGGTTCTTCGGTGGTATCGTAAGGGGATAACCCCCGCTCAGGCGGTGAAGGCCGTTGAGACGGCGAGGAGGGCTGGTGTGGGTGTGCTCGCATCCTTCATCCTCGGCGCCCCAATAGAGACCGTTGACTCCATTTTAAACACCATAAGGTTTGCCGTAAAACTCAACCCGGACTACGCTCAATTCACCATACTCACGCCGTTCCCCGGGACGTGGCTCTACCAATACGCCCTAAAACACCACATGCTACTAACTAGGGACTGGAGCAAGTACGACACGCAGACCCCCGTTATGCGTCTACCATATATATCCCCAGCAAAGCTGAAGGAACTGCTCATTAAGGCGTACTTATACTTCTATCTGCGCCTCTCCTACATTAAGGATAGGATTGTAAAGAAGCAGCTCCCTATAGTCTTAGAGGCCATTAAGGGCGGGTTAATGGCAACGGCGAAAATTGTGTTCGCTAAGCTCGGTCTCCTAGAGAGCCTCCAGTAATGGGGATTACGCCTCCTCCCTTCTGGAGAGCGCTATGAGCACGAGGATAGCCCCGACGATTATCAGCGCGAGGGATCCTGAGTGGCGTATGGGGATTAACCGCAGGGACTCTAGGAGCGCCATGGCTCCGAGAGCTACGAGCACAGCCCCTATCAGGAGAGGCCAGTTTACTGGGCGTGGTGGGGCTGGCTGCACATCCACCTCAGCCTCTAGGGGTTCCTCTGGTAGGAGTATCCACGCCGCCACGTAGATGAGGACGGCGATTCCGTAAAAGAAGGTTAGGAATATCCATAGGAGCCTTATGAGGTTCGGGTCTACGTTCAGATACTCCCCTAAACCCCCGCACACCCCACCCAAAATTCTATCCTTCCTCGACCTGTAAAGCCGCCTTCCGCTAGGAACCGTCAAGCTCCATCGCTATTAAGGGTGGGTCGTTGCATAATAAATTTTTAGGTGAATGGTACAACGTGCAAAAGTTTTTTATTTGCTGGGTTGTAGTGGTGGGGCGGTTAAATTGGAGAACTGGTTACTACTATCCATACTTACTATGCTTTGTTGGGGGGTTTGGGGCCTCGCCCTAAAGCTGGCCTCCAAGTACTTCCAGTGGTATCAGGTCTACGTGACCGCCAGCATCGCAACCCTACTGGCGTCAGCCACCCTACTCTTCTACCTTAAGCCGTCCATAGACGTGCGCTCACTCGGCTTCGTGTACTCCCTCGCCGCCGGAGCTATGGGAGCCATGGGGGCGGTCTTCTTCTACATAGCCCTTGGGAGGGGGAAGGCGTCCATGGTGGTTCCCATCACCGCCCTCTACCCAGCCGTCACACTCGCCCTCTCGCTACTCCTACTTCAGGAGAAGATAACCGCTACTCAAGCGCTGGGGGTCGCCCTCGCCATCCTATCCCTAATCCTCATCTCAGCGGGGTAGACGGGGCCACGCGGCATCAATTAGAGATTTATGGGCTCGCTAGCTTAATCTAATTGGTGTCGCCGGTGATTTCCGGGGATGAACTTAGCCGGATTGCAGCTGGCTTAAGGAGGTGGGAGAGCGAGACTCTGGCGAAAACCGTTGAGAGGATGCCGGAGCGTAAAGAGGAGTTTCTAACCAACTCGGGAATCCCCGTGAAGCGGATTTACACCCCCCTAGACGTGGAGAGCCTAGACTACCTAAGGGACTTGGGGTTCCCGGGGGAGTACCCGTTCACTAGAGGCGTCTACGCGACGATGTACCGCGGGCGCCTGTGGACCATGAGGCAGTACGCAGGCTACGGAACAGCCGAACAAACGAACCAGAGGTTTAAGTACCTACTGAGTCAGGGGCAGACCGGCTTAAGCGTTGCGTTCGACCTACCCACCCAGCTCGGATACGACGCAGACCACCCGATGGCCGCCCCGGAGGTGGGGAAGGTGGGGGTCTCCGTCAGCAGCGTGAGGGACATGGAGATAATATTCAACGGCATACCACTGGACAAGGTTACAACGTCCATGACGATTAACGCCACGGCCCCGATGATACTGGCCATGTACGTCGCCGTAGCCCAGAGTAGGGGGGTGCCGCAGGAGACGCTTGGAGGCACCGTTCAGAATGACATACTGAAGGAGTACGCGGCTAGGGGCATGTACATATTCCCGCCCAAGCCGTCGATGAGGCTCGCCGTGGACATCATCGAGTACTGCTGTAGGAACATGCCCCGGTGGAACTTCATCAGCGTCAGCGGCTACCACATACGCGAGGCTGGGGCAACGGCTGTTCAGGAGCTGGCGTTCACCTTAGCGAATGGGATGGCGTATGTGAAGGCGGCTGTGGAACGCGGCCTCGACGTAGACAGCTTCGCCCCACGCATCTCGTTCTTCTTCGACTGCCACAGCAACTTCTTTGAGGAGATCGCGAAGTTCAGGGCTGCCAGAAGGATGTGGGCGAAGATAATGCGTGAAAGGTTCAACGCGAAGAAGCCTAGGTCTTGGATGTTGAGGTTCCACACGCAGACCGCTGGTTGCACCCTCACAGCCCAGCAGCCACGCAATAATATAGTGAGGGTGGCGATTCAGGCGTTGGCGGCAGTTCTCGGCGGCACGCAGTCCCTACACACAAACTCGTTTGATGAGGCGTTGGCGCTCCCAAGCGAGGAGGCGGTTACCATCGCCCTCAGAACCCAGCAGATAATCGCGTACGAGACGGGCGTGGCGGATGTCGTAGACCCCCTAGCTGGCTCCTACTACGTGGAGTGGCTCACGGACGAACTTGAGGAGCGGGCTTGGAAGTACATAGACAGGATTGAGGAGATGGGTGGGGCCGTGGAGGCCATTGAGAGGGGGTTCATCCAGAGGGAGATAGCGGAGAGCGCCTACAGGTACCAGAAGGAGCTGGAGGAGGGGAAGCGCATAGTGGTTGGGGTGAACAGGTTCGTGGTGGAGGAGGAGGTCCCCGTGAGGATACTCCGCGTAGACCCGGAGGTGAGAGAGAGGCAGATTAAACGCCTAAAGGAGATTCGCAGTTCCAGAAACAATACCCGGGTGGAGGACGCACTTAACAACCTGAGGAGGGCGGCTGAAGGCGGGGAGAACCTCATGCCAGCGGTCTTGGACGCGGTGAAGGCGTATGCAACCCTAGGGGAGATATGCGACGTTCTGAGGGATGTATTCGGGGAGTACCGGGCTCCAACCGTTTTTTAGGCTAGGAGATAACCACCAGGGGGTCCCCACGGTTCACGGAGGCGCCCTCCTTCACCATCACCTCTCGGACCACCCCACTCCTCGGGGATGCGATTTCGTTTTCCATCTTCATCGCCTCTAAGATGAGGAGGACATCCCCCTCCTTCACCCGGTCTCCCTCCCTCACCTTTATGGACGTTATTCTCCCGGGCATGGGGGCGGTCACGGCGCCGGCTATGAACGTGGCTTTTTGGGGTGCGGGTCTACCAGTAACTGTTGGCGCCTCCACGCCCTCCCGAGCCCTCTTGGGAACCTCAAGCTGGACCGTGAAGGAGCGGCCGTCCACGTAGACTTGGAAGGGTGACGTCCACCGGGGCTCCTCCACCACCACCCTCCTAGCCGCTCCATCAACCTTAAAATGGACTGGGTCGCCCCACCGCAGTTCGTTGGGCGCCTCCACCTCACGCGTCTTCCCGTCTACCTCTAGGATGAGGCGGGCGCCCTCAGCCCGAACCACCCTGACGATATGCAGCTTCCCGCCGACCCGAATCCTGTACTCCCTCAACTCCAGCCCCTCATGAACCTGAACTGGTGGAGCCTCCACCTCCCATACGCCTTCCAGAGGGAAACCTGCACCCCACCCCTCCTAGGCGGAACCAGAGTGGAGCTCCTACCCTTGAGGTAGAGGGCTGCCGCCGCTATGAGGGCTGCCTCCTCGTGGCCTACTTCCTCCTCTGGGAGCAGCTCGCTCAGTTTTTCGTCTACGAACTGCACGTGTATGTCACCCCTCCTGAACTGCTCGTGGTCTATGATGGCTTTAAGGAATGGTATGGTGGTCTCCACCCCCTCAATGACGAACTCCTCCAACGCATTCCTCATCCTCCTAACCGCCTCGCTCCTCGTGGAGCCCCAAACCGCCAGCTTAGCAACTAGGGAGTCGTAGTAGACGGGTATGGTGTAACCCGCGTAGAGCGCTGAATCCAGCCTAACCCCGGGTCCTCCGGGCGGTTGGTAGTTGGTCACGGTTCCGGGGCAGGGCATGAATTCCCTCCTCGGGTCCTCGGCGTTTATTCTACAGTCTATGGCGTGCCCCCTAAGCTCGACGTCCTCCTGGCCTATGGTGAGGGGCTCCCCAGCGGCGATGAGTATCTGCCACTTCACGATGTCCACGCCGGTCACCATCTCCGTGATGAGGTGCTCCACTTGGAGCCTCGTGTTCATCTCAAGGAAGTAGAAGTTTCCTTGGCTGTCCCTCAGGAACTCCACGGTTCCAGCGTTCGTGTACTTGGCGGCCTCCGCGGCCCTGACCGCCAATTCGCCTATCTCCTCGCGCACCTCAGGGGTTACCACGGGTGACGGCGTCTCCTCTATGAGCTTCTGGTACCTACGCTGTATGGAGCACTCCCTCTCCCCGAGGTGGATTACGTTTCCATGCTCGTCGGAGAGTATCTGGAACTCTATGTGCCTTGGCCTAGAAAGCCACTTCTCAACGTATAGGCTAGCGCTCCCGAAGGAGACCTCCGCCTCCATGCCAGCCAGCTCCATGGCGTCGCGCACCTCATCCTCGCCGTGGACGATGCGCATCCCGCGACCCCCACCCCCGTAGACGGCCTTCACGAGGACTGGGTAGCCGACCCTCTCCGCAAAACGGATTACATCCTCCTCGCTCTTCACGGGCTCCGTGCTCCCGGGGATTATGGGTATCCCAGCCCTCTGCATAAGCCTCCTAGCGGCAGCCTTATCACCCATCATCCTAAGCGTTTCACCGGTAGGCCCGATAAACTTGATTCCAGCCTTCTCGCAGGCGTCGGCGAACTCCGGAATTTGGGAGAGGAAGCCGTAGCCCGGGTGGATCGCCTCCGCCCCGCATTTTTCAGCCGTCTCTATGATGCGTGGTATGTTTAGGTAGCTTTCGGTTGGGAGCGGCGGACCTATGCAGTAGGCTTCGTCGGCGTAGCGAACGTGGAGCGAATCCCTGTCAGCCTCCGAGTAGACGGCTACAGCCTTCACGCCTAACTCCTTACACGCCCTAATCACGCGAACCGCAATTTCCCCACGATTCGCAACGAGAACCTTACTAAACATCCCCACCACTAGGTGAATTGCTCCAGTTCCGTGGTTTATGGTAGAGGAGCGTATAAAAATATTGAGCCTCTAAGGGGAGGAATCCTCACCGCTACAGGGGTATATTCGCGTGCTTCTTTGGGGGTCTGGATTCACGCTTATTCGCCAGCATCTCTAGGGCGGATATAAGCCTAGGCCTGGTCTCAGCTGGGTCTATCACGTCGTCTATGTAGCCCCTCTCGGCGGCGATGTATGGATTGGCGAACTTCCTCCTGTACTCCGCCACTAGGCGTCTACGCATCGCATCCGGGTCCTCCGCCTTCGCGATTTCACGCTTGAATATGATGTTTATGGCTCCCTCAGGACCCATAACCGCGATTTCAGCCGTTGGCCAGGCGTAGTTTATGTCACCCCCGGAGTGCTTGCTCCCCATGACGTCGTATGCCCCTCCGTATGCCTTCCTCAGGATGACCGTTATCTTCGGGACTGTTGCCTCGCAGTATGCGTAAAGCAGTTTGGAGCCGTGGCGTATTATCCCGCCGTGCTCCTGCTCTATACCCGGTAGGAACCCCGGGACGTCTACGAACGTTATTATCGGTATGTTGAAGCAGTCGCAGAATCTGACGAATCTCGCCGCCTTTGTAGACGCGTCTATGTCTAGGGCGCCGGCGTAGAACTTCGGCTGGTTTGCGACGATCCCCACCGAGCGCCCGTTCAGCCGGGCGAACCCCACGACTATGTTCGGGGCCCAGTGGGAGTGGACCTCCATGAACTCGCCGTTATCCACAACGCTGTAAATTACATCCTTCACGTCGTACGGCTTGTCCGGGTCGTCTGGGATGACGCTGTAGAGTCCCTCGTCCGTCCTGCTCGGGTCGTCCCCGGTCTCCACGATCGGCGGGTCCTCCATGTTGTTGGATGGTATGTAACTCAGCAACCTCCTTATGATGTTCATGCACTCCTCCTCGTCCTCGGCGACGAAGTGGGCGACCCCGCTCCTCTGGGCGTGAACCATGGCGCCTCCAAGCTCCTCAAACGTGACCTCGTGCCCGAGGGCCGCCTTAATCACCTGCGGCCCCGTGATGAACATGTGGCTTGTGCCCTTCACCATGATGATGAAGTCCGTGAGGGCTGGGGAGTAGACGGCTCCACCGGCGCAGGGCCCCAGAATGGCGGATATCTGGGGAATCACCCCCGACGCCTCCACGTTCTTGAAGAATATGTCCCCGTACCCAGCCAAGCTGGCGACGCCCTCCTGTATCCTCGCGCCCCCCGAGTCGTTTAGGCCGATGACTGGTGCACCCACCTTCATGGCTAAATCCATGATCTTGCACACCTTCTTCGCGAACATCTCCCCGAGGGAGCCGCCGAACACCGTGAAGTCGTGGGAAAAGACGAATACGAGGCGCCCGTCTATGGTTCCGTACCCGGTGACCACGCCGTCCCCGAGTATGCGGCGTTTCTCCATGCCGAAGTCGTAGCACCTATGGACGATGAAGGAGTCAAGCTCAACGAAGCTCCCCGGGTCTAGGAGTAGCTCCAGCCTTTCTCTGGCGGTTAGCTTCCCCTTCTCGTGTTGCGCCTTTATCCTCTCGGGTCCACCGCCGAGCTTTGATTCCTCCCTCCGCCTCCTGTACTCCTCAATCTTCTCCTTTACGGTCGGCTCCGCCAGCTCCACAGCTTCCACCTCAAGGAAAGGTAGACACCCCTCCCTTTAAGCCACGTGCGCCCCCTTTACATCTCCAGAATGTGAACCTCCCCCGCCCTCAAGCGCACCACCGAGCCGCCGTCAACCTGCACTATGAGGCTACCATCCCCGTCTACATCTAAGACCTTACCCGCCATCCTCCCGCCAGGCCCCTCAGCCACAACCCGCCTCCCGATGGTTATGTCTAGCGCCTTCCACCTCTCCAGAACCTCCGGGAACCTCCCTTGGAGGAGCGCACTGTAATGAAGTTCCAGCCTTCGGAGGATGGCGTCGAGGAGCCGTCTACGGGGTATGGGGCGCCCCAAAGCGGAGTATAACGTCGTGGCGGAATCCCTCAACTCCTCCGGGAGCTCCTCCAACTTCACGTTCGCGTTAACGCCTATACCCAACACAACAAAGTCCAAGCGCTCACCCCTTATGCTCGACTCAGCCAAGATTCCGCAGAACTTCCTCCCGTCTATGAGCAGGTCGTTGGGCCACTTCACCTGAGGTTTAACTCCGAGAACCTCCTCCACCGCCTCAGCGACCGACACAGCCGCCGCAATCGTTATGCACGCCGCATTAATCGGAGCTACCTTCGGCCTTAAGAGCACGGAGAGCCAGATTCCACCCCTCGGGGACGCCCAAGCGCTCCCCAAGCGTCCCCTACCCCTGCTCTGGGTCTCCGCGATTACCACCAGCCCCTCCTCGGCTCCCCTCCTAGCCAACTCCTTAGCCACATCGTTGGTGGAGGTCGCCTCCTCTAGATGGATTATCCTCTTGCCTATGAGGCGGTTTCCACCGAGCCTCCACCACCCATCCTCGGAGTCCAACAGCCCCTAAGTCCCCCCAGCCCTCTCCACTAGTTCTATCAGCACGCCCCCCGTGCTCTTTGGGTGTATAAAGGCGATTTTATTCCCGTCTACCACCCTAGGCTCCCTATCCACCGGGGTTAAACCCCCCTCCACGGCCCTCCTCAGCGCCTCATGGATGTCGGTTACAGCGAGGGCGATATGGTGGAGGCCCGGCCCCCTCCTCTCCAAGAACCTAGAAACGGGCCCCTCACCAGTCGGCTCCATCAGCTCAACCTTCACGTCTCCCGCTCTAAGCATGGCAATCCTAACACCTTCGCTCGCAACCACGCGGACACCCTCAAACCCAAGCCCCAAAACATCCCTATACACCCTCAAAGCGTCGTCCAAACTAAGGACGGCGATCCCCACATGATCTAAACCCACAATCACCGCCAAACACCTAGAAAACCAGTACCACTAAATGGAGAAAAACTTTGAGGCGTTAGGGTGGCTCAGCCCTTATGCGCATTATCTCCTCGTAAAGCTGGCTTAACACCTCGGAGTAATCAACTTCTCCTTTTCCAACCTTCTCCATGACCTCGCTGAGCCTCCTAGTCGCATCCTCGGAGACGTGCTCGCCGAAGCGCCTGGAGAGGTATTGGTGGACGCGGACGCCGATTCCAGTCGGTATGAGGTAGCCCCTACCTACCTCCCTGACGTAGCCACGGCGGAAGAGCGTGCGCACCGTTCTGGCGTAAGTTGAGGGCCTCCCAATCCCCCTCAACTTCATCTCGCCTATCAACTCCCCCTGCGTGTACGGCCTGACCGTCGGAGCCCTCCAATGCCTTACGCTCTCGGCATTAACCACGCCTTCTTTAACCTCGGGCATGAGCTTTATAGGCGTGAGCCTCGTGAAGCCCGGCTCCCTCACATCCACGTATCCCTCCACTAGCTTGTCGACTCCCGCTTCGGGGGACGTAATTCGGATACTCCGCCTCACGACCTCAGCTGGCCTCATCTGACTGGCGATGAACCTCCTAAACACGAGTGAGTAGAGCCTTTGGTGCCACTTCGTCAGGGGTTTTGTGGGCCTGATTCTCCCTAGCGCCAGCAATTCGCGGAGTCTCTCAGCGTCAAGTGGCCTAGTAGGCCTTATGCACTCGTGTGCGCCTTCTCTGCCGGTTGTCCACGTCCTACCCTGATATGCGTCCTCGCCGAAGCGTTGAGTTATGTACTCCCTCGCTAGTGCGAGACCAGCCCCAGACACCCTCGTGCTATCCGTCCTATGGTAGGTGATGAGACCCGCCTCGAAGAGGTCTTGGGCTAGCCGCATCGCCGCATCTGCGCCGATGTGCATCACGCGGCATGCATCCCTCAGCATGGTGTCGGTCGTGTAGGGAGGAGGCGGGTTGAGGCGAACTGTAGCATCCTCCACCACGTCCACCCGGTACTTAGCGCTCATGAGGGTCCTCTCCAGTTCCTTTGCTTCATCCTCGGTCAATTCGGTGAATTTCAACACGAACTTAAGCCCGTTCCCCAGCTTGACCTCATAGTGGTAGGCAAGGCTCCTTTTTGATTCGGAACTCCTGCGGATGACCCATCCTAAGACAGGGGTCTGCACCCTCCCAGCCGACAGCTCCCTCCTACCGAACCTCTCGCGCAGCTTCTCGCTGAGGGCGAATCCTATCCACCTGTCCTCCACACGCCGCACAATCTGTGCTCTCACAAGACGCAGGTCGATGCTCCTTGGGTTTTGGAGCGCCTCCAGTAGGGCCCTCCTCGTGACCTCGTGGAATTCTATGCGTTTGACCTCGCTGGCGTACGGGGATAGCGCCTGAGCCAAGTCCCAACCTATCTTCTCCCCCTCCGCATCCGCGTCGGTTCCTATGTATACCTCGTCTACCTCTAACGCAGCATCCCTCAGCGAACGTATGGCTTCGATTTTCTCCTCGAACTCGGCGGAGCCGCAGGCCGGGCAGGCATCCCAGTCGGTTGTGAATGACTCCCCGCACTTTCTGCACCTTCTTACTGGTGCGTAGACGGGGGTGAAAGCGCCCCCGTCTACGAGCACGCCATAAAGCCCGGGTTCGGTGGCGAGGTCGAACACGTGCCCACCGCTGGCTGCGATGCCTAGAATCCTGTCTCCTGTGCTTACCTCGTAGATGATGAGGTTGCCAACCCTGCGTTTTGACGGTCTTCCGAAGAACCTAGCTATCGTCTTAGCCTTCGTCGGGGACTCCACGACTAGGAGGGCGCTCCTGATGGGGTCAAACTGCTTGGGAACCGCCTCCCCGCGTAGGAGCCTGCGTATAAATTCCCTATCCCTGTCTACCTCAGCCATAACGGACTCTAAAACGGCGTCGCTCAGCGGCCTCCACTCCACCTCCTCCGCGAACCACTTAACCTCTCGCGCAAGCCCGCAGAAAGCCACGTCATCGTCCACCACAACCACGGAGAGGCCCCTTGAGACGCCTCCAGCATACATGCGTGACGTCCTGCCAGACGCCTGAATGTAGGCGACGGAATCAGGCACAATCAGGTAGTAGCGGCCCTCCCTCTCCACCAGCGAGAGGTGCGGATTAGCCTTCAAGGCGGCGCGAACATCCTCCCTGGCCATCACACCCTCCAAGAAGTGGAGCACCTCTTCGAAGAATCTCTGGAGCATGCCAAGTCGACCGCTGAGCTTCAAGCCAGCCCGCATCGCCTCGATTACCTGTCTTCTCTGCGCCGAGGTCGTCGATATTAGCGTCCTCCTTAACCTAGCCATGTACTCGTATGCGCGTTCTCCATCGCTTTCTGGAAGAACCCACCTGAGCCGCGCCAGTAGTATCATAGCCCTGTAGGGGCTGAACTCCCTCCTAACGTCTAGGTCGATTA
>CAZKUI010000021.1:0-15377 GCA_964555905.1 uncultured Candidatus Bathyarchaeia archaeon
CACATAGACGTGGGGAAGACGCTCCTCCTAGACTGCATCAGGAAGACCAGCGTCCAAGCTAGGGAGGCAGGCGGCATAACCCAGCACATCGGGGCGAGCTTCTTCCCCATGGAGACGCTGAAGGAGATTTGCGGTCCACTCCTAGAGAAGGTTAAGGGAGAGATTAAGATTCCAGGCCTCCTCGTCATAGACACCCCCGGGCACGAGGCATTCGCCAACCTCCGGCGTAGGGGTGGGGGTGTCGCAGACATCGCCATACTCGTCATAGATGTACTTGAGGGCTTCCAACCGCAGACGTACGAGAGCCTAGAGATTCTGAAAGCGAGAAAGACTCCGTTCCTCGTCGCCGCCAACAAAATCGACCGAATTCCGGGTTGGAGGTCTAAGCCCGGCGCCTCATTCTTGGAGTCCTACAAGGCTCAGGAGGACGCCGTCAGGCAGGAGTTGGATAACCACATCTACGACATCATAGGGGCGTTCTCCCAGCTGGGATTCAGCGCCAACAGGTTCGACAAGGTTACGGACTTCACAAGGACGGTGGCAATAGTCCCGGTGAGCGCAAAGACCGGGGAGGGCGTCAGGGAACTCCTCACGGTGTTGGTGGGGCTCACGCAGCAATACCTCAGTAGACGGTTGGCAACTACGTCGGGCCCGGCTAGGGGAACCGTGCTTGAGGTTCGGGAGGAGGTGGGTCTCGGCGTCACGATAAACGCCATCATATACGATGGGGTTCTGCGCAAGGGAGACACGATCGTGGTCGGCGGAAAGGAAAAACCCATAGTCACGAAGGTCCGAGCAATCCTGCTCCCAAAGCCCCTAGATGAGATCCGCGACCCAAGGGAGAGGTTCTCCTCCGTAGACGAGGTCCCAGCGGCAGCCGGAGTTAAGATAGTGGCTCCGAACTTGGAGGATGCCCTAGCTGGTGCACCCGTCTACGTGGTCCCCGAGGGGGCTAGCGTAGACGAGCTTGTTGAGGCAGTCGCCGATGAGGTGGAGAGGATTAAGATTAAGACGGATAAGGTTGGGGTTGTGGTGAAGGCTGACGCCCTAGGCTCCCTCGAGGCCATCGCCCAGAGTCTGGATAGGAGCGGGGTTCCCGTGAGGCTGGCGGATGTGGGCGACGTCTCAAAGAGGGATGTGGTGGAGGCGTCCATCGTCAGGGAGGACGAGGAGCTTTACGGCGTCATACTCGCATTCAACGTGAAAGTCCTGCCGGACGCCGAGGAAGAGGCGTACGCCAGAAACGTCAAGATATTCAAAGACAACATCATCTACGGGCTCCTAGACAGCTACATGCGCTGGTTGAAGGAACAGAGGGAGGCGAAGCTCCGCAGGGAGTTCGAGGCGTTGGTGAAGCCGGGTTGCATCCGCCTCCTCCCGGGTTACGTGTTTAGGAGGTCTAAGCCCGCCATCGTTGGCGTCGAGGTTCTGGCGGGGAGGATTAAGCCGAAGTACCGCCTCATGAGGGAGGATGGGGTGGACGTCGGCGCCATCATGCAGATTCAGGATAGGGGGAAAACCATACACGAGGCGGTGAGGGGGATGCAGGTCGCCGTCTCCATAGACAAACCAACCGTGGGGAGGCAAATAAAGGAGGGAGACACCCTCCACGTCTACGTCCCAGAAGAACACGCAAAAACACTCCTAGAGAAGTTCCGAGAGAAACTAACTCAGGAGGAGCTGGAAGAGCTAAACAGGGTCCTAGAAATATTGAGGGAGAGGTTCCTCAGGGGCTTAGAGCAGCAATCGTAGAAAGCGATTTTAGGGAGGGAAGCCTCGAAGTTCCACCCTCCCCACGACGTCGCTCTCCTCAATCTTCCGCTTAAGCTCCTTAAGTTCGCACTTACATTTAGAGACGTCGGCTATCACACACCACTCCGCCACCTTACCCCGACGAAGAGTCCTCGACTCCGTAGACAGTAAATCAACCCCATTCTCCGCCAATATCGCCGCGGCGTGCGCAAGGGCGCCGGGTACATCCAACAGCTCTATGTGAAACTCGACCAGTTTAGCCTCGGGGTCCGCAAATGGGGTGATTCTAATCTCCTTCTTGTCTAGGTCCGCTATTAGCATGACGTACATGCCTTTAGGGAGTCCTACGCTGTCGCGGATAGATGAGGGTAAAATGATTCTCCCCCTAGAATCTATTCGAACTATCTCGAATACCCGCATAAACCCCTCAGTGAACTTGTTGATTCCTTTATATAAGCCTGAGTGCGAATTCATCCACCCAACCACTCAGCGCGGTAATATCCTATGAAGGAACTTCCTCGTAAACTCGTGCCTTGGATTGGAAAAGATGACCGATGGGGGGCCTTCCTCGATTATTTTACCGTCGTTCATTATCATTATTCGGTCAGCAGCCTCCTTGGCGAAGCCGACCTCGTGGCTCACTATGAGCATCGTCAACCCCTCCCTCGCAAGTTCCCTCATGGTGTCGAGCACCTCCCCAACCAACAGCGGGTCTAGGGCTGAGGTTGGCTCATCGAACATGACTAAGTCCGGGCTCATGGCTAGTGCGCGGGCGATGGCAACCCTCTGCTTTTCCCCTCCGGAGAGCTCGGCTGGGTAGGAGTCGACCTTATCCGCCAATCCAACCTTACTTAGCTGTCTGAGGGCTAGTTCCCTCGCCCTCTCCTTTGAGAGCTTGAGCACCTTCAGCGGGCCAATCATGACGTTATCTAGGACCCGCATGTGTGGGAACAGTTCGAAGTGCTGGAATACCATGCCTATCCTCCTCCGAATTTCGTGAATATCCGTTTTCTCGTCGGTAACCTCGATGTCCCCGAGGTATATTTCACCGGAGTCGGGTTCTACCAGCCGGTTGATGCAACGAAGCAGTGTGCTTTTACCCACGCCGCTCCGACCCATTATTACCGCCGTTTCACCCCTCCTCAATTCGAAGGAGACGCCCCTCAGAACCTTAAGGTCTCCATAGCTCTTGTACAGCTCCTTAACCCTGAGGATGACGTCTTTCCGCATCTTACGTGATCAACCCCCTAATCCTGTACCTATTCTCGATGTACTTGGAGGCCTTAGACGCCGCGTAGGCTATGAGGAAGTATAAGGCGCCAACTAGGCCGAACACGTGGAACGGCTTGAATGTGCGGTATACTATCCAGGCGCCGCGGCGTGTTAGTTCTGGCACTGCGATCACCATTAGTTGTGAGGTGTCCTTCGTCACGGTTATGAATTCGTTGATTAGGGCGGGGATGACCATTCTGAGCGCTTGGGGGAGGACGATGTACCGCATGGTCTGCCAGTGGGTCATGCCTAGTGCTAGGCTTGCCTCTATCTGCCCCTTAGAGATCGACTGTATTCCAGCCCTTATTATCTCGGATTGATACGCACCTGTGCAGATTCCTATCGCGACTATGCCGACGATCAGGGGTGGCATCTTCACCCCCAGAACTATGGGGACTCCATAGAAGAGGAAGAGGAGCTGGACTAACAGCGGGGTTCCTCTAATAACCTCGACGTACGCCGTTAAAATGGGCTGTAAAAACCTAATTTTCGTCATGCTTAGCAGTGCGACGGCGCACCCGATGAGGAGCCCCAGCGCGAATGACAATACGGATGCGACCACGGTTATTTTGAGTCCCTCGACTAGGATTGGTAGACAGGTGTAGAAAAAATAGAGGGTGTCGATTATCGCCTTGGCGGTCTCCATGGCTTATGGGGTCACCCCCCACTTCTCCATGAGTTCCGTGAGTTCCCCGGATTCCATCATCTCCATTATGACGGTGTTTATGACCTCGGCTAGGTCACCGTCTTCTGGCCTAACTGCGTACGCGTAGTAGTCTGGGTAGCCGTGGGTTGGGTGCGTGAATGCCACTGCAAACTTCTCGGGTTCTTCGTTGCAGTAGTGGCGTGCGGTGGGGGTATCAAAGATTGCCACGTCTACGATTCCATTCTCCAGCGCCATTAACAGTTCGGGGAGCATGGGGAAGTCCTTGATGTCCGTGCCCGTGCCCTCATACAGTGCCTTGGCTAGGTCCCAGCCCGTCGTCCCAGCCTGTGCACCAACAGCCTTCCCCACGAAGTCTTCGGGCGTCTTGTAAAGTTCGGCTTCGTCCGCTCGGACGACGAATGCTAGGGTCACCTCGTAGTAGGGTATGGTGTATAGGACCTCCTTGGATCGTTCTGGGGTGATGGACATCGCGGATGCGATGACGTCTATTTCCTTTGCCTTCAGCGCTGGTATGACCGACTCCCATATCACCTCCTTGCCCACGTACCTCACGCCGAGGGTTTCCGCAACCCTCTTCATGACTTCAACGTCGAACCCGTCCCACGTGCCCTCCTCGGTTCTAAACGACCATGGTGGGTAGATGTCGTGGCCGACGACCAGCACCCCCCTCTTCTTTATCCTCTCGATGCCGGTCAGCTCCGGTTTGGTGCGTGGTAGGCGGTAGCACTCGTAGTACGCGGCGACGGAGGACGCCGCTAGGATGGCCACGATGACCGCAAGCGCAACGGACCTCCAAACGGCCTTCATGTCGCTCTCCTCTACGTGCGTATTGTGGGTTTAATCCCACAAATTACCCACACATATTTAAACCTTTCGCCAGACACGCGGTATGCAGGTATCCCCGTCTACGGTGCATAGATGGATTAGAGCTGGGTGATTTGGAGGGAAAGTTTATCATCGTCGTTCGTGTTGAGTGGTATAGGCGCTCGGCGTCGGTAGACGGTGATGCTAGGATGGCTGAGTTTAAGGTCGTGGTCTCAGACCCGGAGACCGGGAAGGCCCAGACCGTGACCGTGGAGGGCGCAAAAGCAGCGCCACTCATAGGCCTAAAGATAGGGGACACGTTTGATGGCGCAATCCTCGGCATGCCCGGATACAAAATCCAAATCACGGGCGGAACGGATAAAGACGGCTTCCCCATGAGACCCGACGTCCACGGGGGTGTGAGGAAGCGCATCATACTGAGCGGTGGCCCCGGATTCAAACCTAGGAGGGAGGGCGAGAGACGCAGAAAAACGGTGAGGGGCAACGTCATCACGGAGGACATAGCCCAGATAAACGCGAAGATAGTTGAGAAGCCGAAGAAGAAGCCACGCAGAAGAAAGGTGAAAGCCGGGGAAGAGAGGAAGGAAAAGGCTGAAAAGACCGGGGGAGCCGACGCTTAAGAGCCCCTGCCCTCCTCCAGCAGCTTCCTTATCCTCCTCAGTTCTTCGAGCATTTGCTCTTCCACGGCTCTTCTCCGCTCTCCCGTAAGTATTCCGATTCTTTTTAGCGCCTCATTCCTCAATTCTTCGGCTTTTTCAGCCTCAAGTTGGAAGAACGTGACCTCCGGCCTGGTTCGCCCTCCCAGGGCCGCTGTGTGGAAGTCTAGGTTTGCGAGCCCCAGCATGCGTTGTAGGGGGCCTTGCCTCAGAATCACATCGTTCACCCTGTAGTAGGGGATTCTGGATTCACGCCTCCACCAAACGCCCCTTATGCTGTGGACGTAGTCCTCGTCCAACTCGAACTCGACGGTCTCGTAGTATTTTTGCGTCCAGAAGATTACGAATATGGCGGTGAGGAGCGTTGGGAGGTAGACCACTACGAGGGATAATCGTGGTGCGAACAACGTTAGTGGAATGGCCCAAGGTAGGACTCCGAGCGCTATTGCCAGCGTGAGGTATATCATGTATATCGTTTTCATCTTCGGGCTTGGCTTGATTTTCATGTTTCTCTCCATAGCTTGGGGAATTCAGCGTCTATTTAAGATTTTCTATGTGCGATTGGCTCGTGCTGAAGCCCGATTGCTGGGCATTTGGTGTGTAAGGGGTGGGCGGCATCGTCTGCATCAAAGCTTTTAATCGCGGCCACCACTAACTAAAGAGAAGTTCATAATTAGAATGGGGGAGTGCGCCACGTCTAGGAGACCTGAGAGGAGGCGTCGCCTTCCGACACAGCCGTCTGTGAACATAGGCACTATTGGCCACGTAGACCATGGTAAGACCACGCTGGTTCAGGCGATCAGTGGGGTTTGGGCGGCTAGGCATAGCGAGGAGCTTCGTAGGGGGGTCACGATTAAGCTCGGCTACGCGGATGCACCCGTCTACAAGTGCCCGAAATGCCCCCCACCCCAATGCTACGGGACGGAGCCCACCTGTAGGCACTGCGGCTCCGAGACGGAGTTCCTGAGGGGCTTGAGCTTCGTGGATGCGCCGGGGCACGAGGCGCTGATGGCGACCATGCTCTCCGGCGCCGCCGTGATGGACGGCGCAATACTGCTAATCGCCGCGGATGAACCCTGCCCCCAACCCCAAACGAGGGAGCACCTAGCCGCCATGGAGATAATCGGCGTCAAAAACATAGTCATCGCCCAGAACAAGATTGACATAGTGACTAAGGAGAGGGCCCTAGAAAACTACAGGGAGATTAAGCGTTTCGTGGAGGGGACAGTCGCGGAAGACGCCCCTATCATCCCCGTCTCAGCCCAACACTCCGTAAACATAGACGCCCTACTACAAGCCATCGAAGAGCACATACCAACACCCAAAAGGGACCCGAAGAAGCCCCCGCGCATGTACGTGGTTCGCTCCTTCGACGTGAATAAGCCCGGAACTCCCGTTGAGGAGCTGAGGGGAGGGGTCATCGGGGGCACCATAATCCAAGGGAAATTCCGGGTTGGGGATGAAATCGAGATTAGGCCCGGGGTGAAGCCGGGGGAGAAGGGGGAGTATGAGCCCCTGTTCACCGAGATTGTGAGCCTCCACGCTGGCGGCCGGTCCGTGGAGGAGGCCATGTGCGGTGGACTCGTCGGCGTTGGGACGGAGTTGGACCCGTCCCTCACGAAGGCCGACAGGCTGACCGGCAGCGTCGTGGGGAAACCCGGGACGCTCCCCCCAACCTGGAAGGAGCTTGAGTTGGAGGTCCACCTCTTCGAGAGGGTTGTCGGCACGAGGGAGCTGGCGCGGGTGGAGGAGGTGAAGGTTGGGGAGGTCCTCCTGCTGGACGTTGGGACGGCGGCTACATCCGGGCGGGTGGACTCCGTGGGGAAGGAGAGCGTCAGGCTGAAGCTGGGCCGCCCCGTGTGCGCCGAGAGGGGTGCGAGGGCAGCTATAAGCAGGAAGATATCCAACAGGTGGCGTCTCATCGGGTATGGGGTGGTGGTCTAACTGCCCATAAGGGTTCTCCTAGACTCGAACTTCCTACTCATCCCAGCCCAGTTCCACCTAAGCATCTTTGAGGAGATGGAGAACCTGCTCTCCACCCGGGTGGAGCCGATTTTGCCGACCCCCGTCTACGAGGAGCTTAGGCGGCTGGCCGTGGAGGGCAAGGGTAGGGTGCGTAGGCAGGCGTCCGTCGCCCTCAAGCTCGCTGAGAGGTGCCGCATAGTCCCCGTGGAGACCAAGGAGGGGGAGACCGTCGACGACCTCCTAGTTAGGTTGGCTGGGGAGTGGGGCTGCCCGGTCGCCACGAACGACCGGGAGCTGAGGAGGAGGCTCCGTAGACGCGGGATTCCCACCATATTCCTGCGAGACCTATCCCACTTGGAGGTGGAGGGGCACGTGGAGTGAAGCTTGGTAGTGCAAAGCGCTTTTATTCTCGATTAACACCCCCCTTAACTGGAATGGATGAGGGCTGATGCATGTTTAAGCTCGTCACCTTGGAGGATACAATCCGCATACCCCCAAACCGCTTCTGGGAGCCCATAGACGAGGTGACCCTAGAGCAGTTGAAGTCCCGTTACGAGGGCATGTTGGACGAGGAATTGGGCTACATAATCGCGGTGGTGGACGTGAACGTAGACCCGGTTGGGAAGATAGTCCTCGGGGACGGGGGCACGTACAACCGCGTCGTATTCACCCTCCTCACGTTCAAGCCCGAGATTCAGGAGGTAATAGAGGGGGAGGTCGTTGAGGTCGCGGACTTCGGCGCCTTCGTGCGTCTGGGCCCAATAGACGCCCTACTCCACATATCCCAGCTCATGGACGACTACATATCATACGACAAGAAGCAGGGAATCCTCATGGGGAAGCAGACGGGTAGGAAGCTCCAGGTCGGGGACGTGGTGAGGGTGCGCGTGACAGCCGTCTCGTTCAAGCGTGGAGGGGGCTTCGGGAAGGTTGGAGTCACCGCCCGCCAGCCGTTCCTAGGGAAGCTGGAGTGGATTGAGGAGGAAGTGAAGAAGCTTGGTGGAGGCGCTGAGTGATGGTGGAGAGGGCCTGCCGTAAGTGCAGAATCATCACCGACAAGAAGGAGTGCCCCATATGCGGGGAAACGAGCCTAAGCACGGAGTTCACGGGAATCGTAATCATCCTAGACGCCGAGAACTCAGAAATCGCAAAGACTATGGGGGTAAAGAAGCCGGGGAAGTACGCCCTCCGAGTAAGGTGATGCATATCAGGCTCCTAACCCCCGAACTACGCAGAAGGTTGAAAAAGCCCATAGGGGAGTTAATCCGAGGCTCGGTAGAGGAGACGGTTCCAAAGGTTAAAGCGATTCTCAAAGGCGAAAGCCCAGCCATGCTGATCACCGTAGGAGACCAAATAACCAAAAGCATGCTAGAAGCCGGGGTCAAACCAGATGTCATGGTCGTAGACGGGAGAATCATGAGGAAGCCAACAGAACCGTTGAAAACCTATGGGAGAACGGTTCTAAAGGCTAGGAACCCGGCTGGAACCATATCCGATGAAGCGTGGAACGCCGTCTGGAAAGCCATTAGGCATGGAGACTGCACCGTCTTGGTAGACGGGGAGGAGGACCTACTGACGCTGGTAGCCGTCCTAGCGGCACCAGAAGGCTCCATAATCCTGTACGGGCAGCCAAACGAGGGCGTAGTGGCGGTAAGAGCGACTAAGGAGAAGAAAAAGGAGATTCAATCCATAATAGATGAAATGGAGAAGAGAAAGCAAAACTTATAAGGAAGACTAAAACAAGAGACGTTGAAATGGCGGGAATATTGGTGAATAAGCCAGAAATCTCGAAGTATATACTTTGCACCTACATAGCATTTATGATAGGAATTATGGCTTTAACCGTGTACATCGCGCACTTGACGGCCCCAACACCTACAAGCATGCTCATCAAATTACTCGTGATCGGAATTTTGCTCGCGGTGGAAGCTATACTGATGCTCGTGGTGCGCTCGATACTGAGGTTGGAGTACGTGCTATCTGGGGATAAACTCACAATAAAAGTATCGAAATTGGCGGGTGGAATGAAGGAAGTTCGGATAAAGAGCATAAAAAGTGTGAAAAGGACGCTAATACCGTTCGGGTTTAGGGTGTTCGGGGCGAGCTTCCACGGAGGGCGCTACTACATACCGGGGCTGGGTTGGGCGTTCATGGCGATAGCGAACTTTAAAGATGGGGTGTTGATAGAGGCGGAGAACGGGAAATACATAATAACACCGTCGAGGCCGGATGAGTTCATAGAGGAGATAAGAAGGCTGAAGGGAGGGGCTTAACGTTTTTCCTCTAGTTTAGGGGTGCAGGGGGAGGGGGAAAAGCTAAATTTCTTGTTTGTTGTGTGGTTTTAGGGGATGAAGCTGAGGGTGAAGTCCGACGAGTATAACCCCCTCCTCAGGAGGAGGGAGGTCCTCTTCGAGGTTGACCATGGGGAGGAGGGTGGGACTCCGAGGCGTGTTGAGGTGCGTAGGGCGCTCGCTGAGGAGTTGAAGGCGGACTTGGAGTGCGTCTACGTGAGGAGGATTGAAACCCTAACGGGGACGACGATCGCGGTTGGGGAGGCGCACGTCTACGACACCCCAGAACAAGCTAGGTTTGTGGAGCCGGAGTTTATAAAAAGAAGAAATCAGGCGGGCGAAGGTGAAGGGGCGGGAGAGTAGCCGCGAATGTGGTTTCCGATTATAATAGACGAGAAGTGCGACGGGTGCGGCGGACAATTTAAGTGCATCAAATTCTGCCCACACGGAGTCTTCGAGGAGAGAAACGGAAAGGCCTGGGTCGCAAACCCACTAAACTGCATCGAAGGGTGCTCAGCCTGCGTGCCGGTATGCCCAAGAGACGCCATAAGGTTTCCAACACTACAGCCGGTCAGGGCGTCAGGGACGAGCAAGCCTAAGGATAAGGGTCTCCTCCGAAAGGTGAAATGTAAGGGCTGTGGAAAAACCTTCTGGACGAACATCGAAAACGTGGAATACTGCTATGACTGTAGGAGGAGCCGTGCACGAGCGTAGACCCGTTACAAGTTCACATTCATGGAGTAATTTATCACGTAGATTCTAAGGGGGTTTGATGCCATGCTAGGTGGGGAGGGGGTGCGTGAACGGACATCCATGATAATACCGGCGGTTCTCGCCGTCTTCTCCTTCTCCTATTACATGCTCGTCCTCACTAGGCACCCCCTCATATACGGCGTAGACGGACCCTACTACCTAATACAGGTTAGGAGCCTCATGCAGAATGGAACCCTAAAGTATGGAGACCCGCCCCTCTCCTTCGTCGTATTCTGGCTACTATCCGCGGTTCTCGGGGATGTCACCCTCGGGGTGAAGGTTGGCACCGCCCTCCTCACCTCCCTAGCATCCATACCAGCGTACCTGCTCCTGCATAGGGTGACTAGGAGTGGGGTTGCCGCCGCAGCTGGAGCCCTCGTCTACCTACTGTCCCCGCATTATATACGCCTGATGAGCGACTTCGTCAAGAACGCCGTGGGGTGCCTATTCCTCCTCTCCTTCATGTACTTCCTTCACAGGAGCCTAGCGGATGGGGGCGCCAGAAACATCATCCCATCTCTATTCTTCCTACTCCTAACAGGATTAACCCACATACTGGATTTGGGGTTGGCACTACTCTTCCTGCTTCTATACCCAACCGTCTACGCGGCTATTAGGGGAGAGTTCTCTAGGGCGGTGAAGGTGCTGTTCATACACCTCGGTTTCCTCGGCACCTTCGCCGCCGCGGCATTAACCACATTCTACCACTACTTCACGGACTTCTTTAAGGGGGAGTCGTTCATTGAGGAGCTAATCGCCGGTGAGGGAGAAATCTCCCCCATGTCCATCCTATCCCCCATGAACTCGCTCGTGTTGCCTCTCCTCGCATCCGGCGTAATCTTAACAGCTTACTTGGTGGGGCGCCGCGACGAGGTTTCCCCGCTACTCCTCACATCCGTCTTGATGGGCTTGGCGTTGATTATGCCTTTCATCCCCGCGAAGTGGCTGTGGAGGTTCGCCTTCATGGCGTTCATCCCAGCGTCTATAATCGCCGCGTCCATCGTTTCAAAGATCGGGGAGGATAGGGCTGTAGCCCTGACGTTATCCGCCCTGCTCGTGGCGTCCACGTTTCTTCAGGCGGTTCCAGTGGTGATGCGTGTGGGGCCCACCATAAACATGAAGGATTACCAAGACTTAGTGCGGATGGGGGAGTTGATGGCGCCGGAGTCCGTGGTCGTGGTGGGGGATTTTGGAGTCAAATACTGGGTTGAGTACGTGTGTGATATACCAACCGCGGGGCACTTCACGCCCGAATTGTGGGGGCAGTACGACCACGTCTACGTGCTTCTCGGCTTGAAACCCCACGTGAAGCTCCCACCCATGCCCCACAAAGTCGTCTACGAGGGTGAACGCTTCATGTTGGTGGAGATTCTGCCACCACCTCCCCCGTGATGCTTGGGGTGCACATGATGTGGCGTCTACAGGTCTTCCCCATTAAAACCGAGAGAATCGACGTGGGGTGCGACCTCACCTCCGTAATCCTAAACTCCTTGGGGAGCCAGAACCTCGAGTTGGAGGATGGTGACGTTTTAGCGGTCTCTTCTAAGGTTCTCTCCACGTCTCAGGGGAGGGTTGTTCGGCTGTCGGGTGTGGAGGCGTCTGAGGAGGCGGGGAGGCTGGCGGAGGCGCACTCCCTAGAGCCTGAATTCGTGGAGTTGGTGCTTAGGGAGGCGGATGAGGTGTACGGGGGCGTCCACGGCGCCCTCCTCACCCTGAAGGATGGGGTGCTCACCGCAAACGCCGGCGTAGACCACAAGAACGCACCCCCAGGCCACGCCGCCCTATGGCCCAGAAACCCTTGGATGGAGGCTGAAAGAATCAGGAGGGAAATCCTACGCAGGACTGGTAGGCGAATCGGGGTGATTATCGTAGACAGCCACCTATCCCCCCTGCGCATGGGAACCCGGGGCCTAGCCCTAGCCGTGGCGGGCTTCAGGCCTGTGGCGGACCTCCGTGGGCGCACAGACCTCTATGGGAGGCGCATACGCATCACCCGCCACTCCATAGCGGACGACCTAGCGTCCACAGCCCACCTAGTCATGGGTGAGGCGGATGAGGGAACTCCAGCCGCCCTAATTAGGGGGGCGCCAATAACCCTCACGGAGGATGTAAACCCAAGTGAAACCCTCATCTCTTGCGATGAATGCATATACGTGAAGGGGTTGAAGGGTTCACGCCCTTAACTCGCTTTTCTTGACGAATTCCCTCACTTCCTCCATGTTTGGGTGTTTCGGGGTTGGGTTTGATATGTAGAATCCGGCTACCGCATTCGCTAGGAGCAGCCTTTCCCCGTCGTTCAAGCCTAGTAGTAAGCCTAGGATGTTTCCTGCGTTCCACGCGTCTCCCGCCCCGGTTAGCCTGCGCACCTCCACCCTATACGTGGGGATCGCGGTTTCCCTCCCACTTGTGATAGTTAGGGCGTATTCCGCATGATGCAGGTCTACGTCTACGCCCGTCTCCTCGTGGATGAGCCTGCAACACTCCACGAGGTTCTCCATAGGTCTACGGGCGATGTGGCTGGCGTAGTGGCGCGCCTCATTCTCGTTCAGGCTTATCCTGTCCACACAGCCGCTGTTTAGGAGGCGCACAAGCTCGTCGACATCGGCGTGGTGGGGAACGGGGTCTCCAGTGTCGATGACCGTGTATTCGACGCCTGACTCCTTTGCGTACTGGAGGGTTTGTTGGGCGAACTCCAGCCTCCTCGCGTTCCCCCAGTAGCTGGTTAGCATTAGGGCGCGGGCTTCGCCGAGCCTCCTCAACCCCTCCTCGCTTATGTCTCTGAAGGCGAAATCGGCGTTTGCGCCTAGGTGGGTGAGCATGATGTTCACCCGTCTACCTCCCACGGCGCCCTCGAGGGAGACGGTGAACCCAAGCTCCCCACCAGTGGAGAACTGTAAATCCACCGGTAGACCTGTGAAGAACCGTTTTAGGATTTGCATGCCCAGCCCGCTGGTTTTCCCGTATAACACCACGGGGACGCCGAGGCTCGCTAGGGCGCTGGCCGTGTTTGCGGCGCACCCACCTCGGGTTACCTCGGCGACCTTTATGACGACGTTCCCGCCGCCCCTCCCCGAGACATCCCTAAGCCAGCCCATAAACTCCTCTAGGTCGCCGCACTGGAGGAGTATGTCCAAGAAGAAGTCGTGCGCTAACGCCACATATCCCCTTGGCCGTCTCAAGTTCTCCAGAAGGGCGTTCCTAATTGCTTCCAGCCTCGGCAAGCGCATCCCCAAACCCCATTTATTCACGGTTGGAGATAAGTAGGGTGATGAGAAGCGTCGTTCAAGTCTACGATAGGGTGGTAGACCCGGAGAAGTTCGAGGGTGGGGCGGCTGAGGTCGTTTGGAGGCAGTGCGTTGAGGCGTCCAGGGAGTTTAGCGTCACGCTCCTCACCGGGAATGTGGCGCCGGCGGTTGGGGTTGAGTACCCAACGGGTTCATTCACCGTAGACGGGGTGAGGGTCGTCCGGTTGAGGGGGGTTATACCGCGTGGCCCTCCCCCGCTGAACAGGCGGGTTTTGGTCGCCGACCTGCCGGCTACGCTGGACAGCCTAATAGCCGAGGCGGAGGCGCCAACCGTCCACACGCACTTCATGGTCACGCCGTCCGTGTTGCACGCCCTCCTCATCGCGGAGAAACACGCCGTCCCCAGCGTCTTTCAACCCCATTACCACCCACCTGAAATATACCCCGAGGAGGAGCAGGCGTATAGGAGGGCGTACATGAGCCACCTGTTCCCCGTGGAGCTGGGGATGGCGGACGCCATCGTTACGGTGAACTCCATGGAGCTTGAAATACTGCATAGGGAACACGGGGTTCCGAGGAATAAACTCCACCACATACCGAATGGAATCAACCCGAAGGAGCTGGAGAGGAGGGTTGAAGAGGGGAAACTTAGGGCTAGGTACGGAATCGGGGACGCGCAGGTCGTCGTCCACGTCGGCAGACTATCAAAGAGGAAGAACCCGTTGGACGCCCTCAGGGCGTTCGCCTCCGCCACGAAGGGGAACCCGCGGGCCGTCATGGTGTTCGTGGGTAGGAGGGGGAACCAGTACGAGGAGGTTCGAAGGTTCGTGGATGCTGAGGGGATTGGGAACCGCGTAATATTCACCGACTTCGTCCCAACCGAGGAGAGGAATGCCTGGGTTTCCCTCGCCGACGTGGTGGTCGCCCTCTCCCGCTGGGAGGCGTTCGGCATATCCGTGGCGCAGGCGCTGGCGCTGGGAACCCCGGTGGTCGCCACGAAGGCTGGGGGTTTAGCCGACTTCGTGAGGCATGGGGAGAACGGCTTCCTAGTGGACGTTGGGGATGTGGACTCCGCCGCCGACCACCTGAGGTTCCTCCTCGAGAACCCGGATGAAGCCGAGGCTATGGGTGTGCGGGGTAGACGCCTCGTGCTAAGGGAGTTCACATGGAGCAAAATCGGGGAGAGGCTCAGGGCATTATACCGAAGCCTCAACCCTTAAGTGGATTTGGGTGGAAATCCGCAGTAATCTAGAGGGGCTGTCCGAGTTGAGGAGAATCACCATACTCGGGCTGGAGGGCTTCCCCCTAGTGAAGGAGGGAGACGACATAGCGGCTACAATCGTTGATGTAGCCCGGAGGAACGGGGTCGGCATAGAGGACGGGGACGTAATCGTAGTCTCCCAGAAGGTAGTCTCAAAGGCTGAGGGAAGGGTGGTGGACCTAAACGACGTAGAACCCTCCGAAGAGGCGGAGTCAATCGCCAAGCTGACGGAGAAGGACCCGAGGTTCGTTGAGCTTGTGCTGAGGGAGTCTAGGAGGGTTCTGAAGGCTGACCCCCACTCCCTCGTGGTCGAGGACAACAGGGGCTTCACCTACATAAACTCCGGGATTGACAAGTCCAACGTGGAGGGCCCAACCCGCTACTGCCTACTCCCGGAGGACCCAGACGAATCCGCGTTGAGGATTGCGGAAAGAATTACGCAGTTGACTGGACGCCGCGTCGGCGTGGTCGTGTCCGACACGTCCGCCAGGCCTTTCCGCCGTGGATTGGTGAACTTCGCCATAGGCCTCGCGTACCTAGACCCATTCAGGGATTATCGGGGTCAGGAGGACCTCTTTGGCTACGTTCTCCGGGTGAAACGGGTGGCGGTCGCCGACGAGATCGCGGCCGCTGCCGAGTTGGTTATCGGGCAGGGGAGGGAGAGGGTTCCAGTTGCCATAATAAGGGGGC
>CAZKUI010000022.1:0-14613 GCA_964555905.1 uncultured Candidatus Bathyarchaeia archaeon
GCGGTAGGCGGGCATCTCCTACCCCATCCACCCATCATCAACTAGTTACACGAAGACTTACGTCTTAAATATTTATAGGATTAGAGTCCATCTCATCTCTTACTTACCATCACCCTTAACCTGAACTCTTAGGAATAAGAAAATAATGAGTTAAAGATATGAGCGGCGTAACCTTTTACTTTTCCTTTCCTTTTTCAAGTTTCTTTAATTCATTCATTATCAAATATTCCATTTTGAGTGGTGGAGATTCCACCGCATTAAGCAAACACGTTTCTTCAAATTCATCTGTTTCTGGATTAATCCACTTAATCGTTATATTTAGCATTTCCTTTACGAAATTCTTAAGTTCACCTTCATCTACATCGACATTAACCTCCATATATACATGACCATTACTCACACCGATGGATTTTAACGTGGTACCCGAGTAGTTTTGTATAAAAGAGAGTAGTTCAGATGCTGATATAGAGATGTATTTGCATTTCTTTAACACCATTGGTTCTGTTCTCATTACTCCTTCACTAAGAAATCTACCGTAGATTTATTATATAAATGTCTCCCTATTGTTTATCAACTTCTCCTCTTATATTTGCTCAGAATGCAGGTAAAATCCGGGATATAGAAGAACTTTATTTCCATGTAGACGCACTAGATTTTGGTGTTCCCGCTTGGATGCGGATGTGGAGTCGAAGCTTCGGGGAACCACCCTACGCGTCTACTGGCACTTGGTGAGGGCTGGGGGGCCTGTGGGCGTCCGCCAGCTTCAGAGGGAGCTTGGGCTTTCCAGCCCTAGCGTTGCGGCGTACCACCTGAATAAGCTCGTGGAGCTCGGCTTGGTGAGGAGGGATAGGAGTGGGAACTACACCCTTGGGGATGTGGTTAGCGTCGGGGTTCTCCGCTCATTCGTGAAGATTGGAAGGTTCCTACTCCCGAGGTTCCTATTCTACGCCGCCTACTTCCTCACCCTACTCCTCATATACACGCTGGAATACGCAACCCCACCAACAACCCAGACCGCGTTCGCCGTCGCCTTCGGGGTCAGCGGCCTAGCGTTCTCCGTCTACGAGGCGTATAGGGCGTGGACTGAGAAGCCGGTGTAGGGTGTTCTAAAGCCTAGTATTATATGGGTTGATGAGAACCTTTCTGGTGGTGGATATGCGTTTCAGGCTCTTACACTCCATCTCCGCTGGAGTCGCCCTCGCCCTAGCGGTCGGTCTACTACTGATTCCATCCCTCCCCGGGGGCGCACGGGTGGAGAAGATGAGGGAGTTTTACCCCGAGGCACCTAAACCCCCGCTTGGTCAGCCTCCAACAGCCAACATACCTCTGCTCTTATTATCCATAATCATCATAGCGGCTATCTTATCCTCATTCCTTCTCGTTGAGAGAATTGAGGAGGGTATGGTTACCGCCTAGTAGACGAAGGCGATGAGGCGGCCACCCAGCCCCCTCTTCTTGGCCTCCCTATGGGACATAACACCCTCCGGGGTGGAGACCACCAAAATCCCCATATCCCGGGAGGGAAGGTAACGCTTCTCCCAATACTCAAACTCGTGGCGCTTCACCGGATACCTCGGCTTTATCGCCCTGCAGTTGTTTATCCTCCCTAGGAGCTGAACCCTGAACTTCCCGGTTCGTCCATCATCTATGAACTCAAACTCGCCTATGTAACCGTGCATCTGCATCACCCTCAGAACCCTACCGAGGAGCTTTGAGGCGGGCCATATAACGCAGCTTTTCATCCTCCTCATCTCCGCGTTCTTTATGATTGTGAGGCCATTAGCGACCACGTCCATCAGCACCCCGCATCCCCCCACCTAGTTATACTTCTTGAAGCCCAGTTTCTTGGCAACCTCCCGGAAGCATTGGCGGCATAGGTTTAGGCCATACTTTCGGATAATTGGGCCGTAGGAGCCGCACCTGCGGCAGGGTCTACTCCCCTTCCCGAACTTCCTCTCCTTCCTCCCCTGCTTTGGCAACCGCGTCACCCCACGATCTCCACTCCGAACTCCCTTTCCATGAATGTAATGGCTTCCTCCCTAGTTAATAAGTGTCTTTTACCTATGCGGGAGCGCCCGCGGCGCCTACGCTTCACCCTATACCCAGGCCTCTCTAGGGCTACGCAGACATCCATGCCGATTATCCCCAGCTCCGGTATGTACTTGACCCCGGGAATCTCTATGTGCTCCCGGATGCCGAATGTGAAGCATCCGTGCTCGTCAAAGCTGCTTCTCTTGATCTTGTTATCCACCGCCTGAAGTGCCTTCTTTAGGAATTCAACCGCCTTTTCTCCTCGGAGGGTCACCTTACACGCGATGGGCTCCCCCTTCCTTATCCCGAAGCTCCTAATCGTCTTCTTCGCCTTGCACTTGGCGGGCGTCTGCCCGGTCAGCATCTCCAGAATCTTCATCGCCTTCTCCATGGGCTCCCCGGAGCTTCTCAGGCGGACGTTCACCGTAACCTTCTCAATTCTAGGCTTCAGCATGGGGTTCTTCTCCCACTGAAGGGCGACTTCATCCTGCGCCACGGCTAACCAGCCTCCGGAAGTGATATGAGCGGCTCCTCGTCCCCAACGGCGAAGACGTAGTCGAGTATGGTTCTAAATTCCTCGCCCTTCGGGCTTTCCATGAGAACCTCGAAGCGTCTACGCTTCTTTCCTTCAGCCTCCTCCACGGATACGATGCGTCCATGCCTCCCCGTGTTCTTCCCCCCGGTGACTATGGCGTAGACGCCCTTCCCGAGCTTGATGTGCCTCAGCAGGTTCTGGCTTGGAACCTCCAGCATCACCACATCTAGGGTTCTGTAGACATCCTCCTCATCCTCACCCAATAGTAGGTTTCTGCCGTCGTGGAGATTCAGCTGCGTTCTTCCTCCCTTCACCGTGGTTTTGTTCTCTATTCTGCAGAGTTTAAACTTCGATTCGTCCTCGTCTATCGGGTGTAGGATTAGGCCCTTACCCGTGGGGAGAACCCTGTAGCTTCCGGTTCCCTCTAGGGTGACCACGTCCATGAGGCCCACGGGGAACCGCGTCTCCCTCCTCACCGCCCCGTCTACCTTCACCAGCCCCTGCTTTATGATGATGCGTGCCTCCCTGGCCGTCTTGGCCAAACCCAGCATGTCCCTAACGATGATGAGGAGTGGTATGCAACGGTGGATTGGGTGTGGACCCGGAATCGGCTTCACGGTCCACACGTACTCCTTCCTGTGTATGGGCCAGAATGCTGGGGCTGGCTTACGCTTTAGGTGCCTCCCCCCACTCCCCCTACGCTTCAACCTCCTTACCTCCCTCCGGCGACGCGGGGACCGCGGCTCCCCTGCGCTCCAGAATCTTCCTCCTCCAATCGTCGTCTAGGTTCAGTTTAATCACCATAACCTTGGAGGGGTGTATGGGAACCTGAACAGTGCTCCCGTCTACCTTCTCCCTAGTTACTCCCTCCACGTAGATTCGGTACTTGTCCCTATCCACCCTAGTTACCTTACCCTCAACCCCCCTGAAGTCTCCCCGCATCACCCTCACGGCGTCCCCAACCCTTACTGGAATGGAGCGGGTGTTATACTCCTCCCTCAACTCCGGGGAGAGGGGAGCTGACAGGTGCTTATGCCTCTGATGCTTCGGGCACTGGTATAGGCGCTTCCTCTGCTTCCTAGGCTTTGAACTCTTCATACACAACACCTCCTAGACGATGATGCTCGCGGCGCTGGCGATTCTAGGCCAACGCTCAGCAGCCTCCCTAGCCACGGGTCCCCTGATGGCGCTGCCCTTTAATTCCCCTCCCTCGGTCACGATAACTGCGGCGTTATCCTCAAATTGAACCCAAGTTCCGTCAGCCCTCCGGTAGGGCTTCCTCTGCCTGATGACCACCGCCCGGAAAATCTTCTTCCTCATTTCCGGCTTCCCCTTCTTCACGGAGACAACCACCATATCCCCAACGCAGGCGGATGGAAGCCTCCGAAGCCTCCCCTTATAGCCGATCACCTGTATGATCTTTAGCTCCCTAGCTCCCGTGTTATCAGCGCACTTTATGATGCTGCCCACTGGGAGGCCTCGGGATATCTTTGGGAGGTGGCCCACCACCCCCCTGGCGATGAACGCCCTAGCCCTTGCCTTCGCCACCCTTACCACGCTCCAATATCTCCGTCACAACGAACGCAACCGTCTTACTTATGGGCCTGCACTCGGAGATCCTCACCCGGTCTCCAACCCTAGCGTTTATGCATGGGGGGTTATGCGCTGGAATTCTGCTCCTGCGCCTCTCGTAACGCATGTACTTCGGGACGTAATGCAGGTAGTCGCACTGAACTATGACCGTCTTATCCATCTTATCGCTTACCACCACGCCCTCTAAAGTTACTCCACGGACTCTGAGGGTTCCATGGAAGGGGCAGTTCCTGTCTCGGCATTCAACCTCCTTATGCTTTAACTTGCTCATTTACCATCGTCTCCTGATTCTCTTCTTTAACCTATCCTCCGGTCTTCCGATTAGGAGTGCGCCGTCAATATCTACTATGGTTCCGTCTGGTAGGTGGAAGCGGAAGGTGGAGTGCGCCTTCGGGACCCTCTTCCGCCTCCCACCGTGTAGGATGAGGAACGTGTTTTTAGTCTCGTCTAACACCTTCCCCTTTATGCCCACGTATCCTTGGTGGGTGCTCCGCACAACCTCCACCTCCAAACCGATGAATTCCCCTTGGACGATGGCCGTCGTTACCTTCATTTCTTCCTGCCTCTCCTACCCTTCCTGCGTTCCTCGTTCTCCACGGTTAGTATCCGGGCGATCGTCCTCCTAATCTCCCTAATTCTTGACGGGTTTTCTATGGAGCCCCCAGCCTTCGTCATAGCCCTAAGCTTCATGAGTTCCACCCTGAGCTCGTTTACCCGTCTACGCCTCTCCTCCGGGGACATGGCGCGTATATCCTTCATCCTCAGGATGGGCATCACTCTCCCTCCTCGGCTTCCTCAACCTCGCCTTCGCCCTCGCTTTTGGTTTCGGTCTCTTCAGCCTCGCCTACGGCGGCTTCTCCCTCTTCCGGCTTCGCTTCTTCTCTTATGATTATGTGGTCTGGGAATCGGGCTTCTGGAGGCATGATCATGACCTTAATGCCGTAGACGCCGGGCTTTAGCTGAACGTGGAGAACCGCCTTCCTCAGGTACTTCATCGCGGCCTCCCCGCATTTTGGGATGTATCCAGCCTTAAACTTCTCGTATCTCGACCTCTGGCTTCTGAGCTTCCCGCTTATGACGATTTCAGCGCCGAGGGCTCCGGCCTCCATTATCCTGTGGAGGGCCCAGAAGCCCGCTCTCCTGTAGTGGATTCCCCTCTCTAGGGCGGATGCGATGCGTGAAGCCATGATGTAGGGGTTTAGCTCCGGAACCTCCACCTCCGCCACGGCGATCTGCGGGTTTTCAATGCCGAATTTCTCCTCTAACTCCTTCACCAACTCCTTAATGAAGCGTCCACCCCTCCCAATCACCATTCCGGGGCGGGTGGCGTAGATGACTATGTGGGTGCCGAGTGGGGTCTTGGTGATCGTGGCTCCGCCGTAGCCGGCCCTCTTCAACACCTTCATGAGGTACTCATCAACATCAGCCATCTTCAAGGACTTCTTCACGAAGTACCTCACCGCAGAAGTGGACACCGCTTACCCCACCTCCTCTAAAACAATCTCCACGTGGCACAGGGTCTCGAAATACGGGGTGGCTCTCCCAAAAGCCCTAGGGATGTAATTCCTAATTTTCGCCCCGGGGTAGGCGGATGCGTGCACGACCTTAAGGCTGTCTACATCCAAACCCTTATACTCCGCGTTCGCCTCCGCGTTCCTCAAAACGTCAAGAATCTTCTTAGCCGCCTTCACGGGGTATCTACCAGCGTAGAACTTCTGCAACCCCCTCCGGTGGGGCACCTTCTTCTTGTACCTTCGGTAGGGGACGGGCCTCCTCTTCGCGATGACATCCTCTAGGAAGCGCTTCGCCTCCTCTAAGCTCATGCCCTTAATGGAGGCGCATATCTCCCTAGCTGCTTTAGGGGATATCCTAAGCTCCCTACCGCTCGCCTTAACCGTCTTGTCCGGGTCTACCCACCCAACCGAATACCCCCACTTCGGCACCTAGTCCACCCGCACCATTCGCACATACAAGGCTACCTTAAAAGTGTTTAGGGGGAATAAATAAGCCTTTTACGAGCAAAACCACCCAGCAGCATGAGGTTCTGTTAAGTTTTTCGGGTCGTTGGGATATCTGAGGGTGCGCGTTTAAAATCGGGATATACCCTATAGCTAGTTGCCAACCTTACGGGTGGCGGGTTCCCCCCTCTAGTTAAATTTAAATGAGAAGGCTCTTTTCTTGGTCTATATGCCTACGGGCAGAATTTCCGACAGGGTGAAGCGGACTGAGAGTCTCTCCCTGCTGGCTGTGGCTAGGCTGGCTGAGGGCCTAGAAAATGTCATATACCTGAACATCGGAGAGCCCGACTTCGGCACCCCAGACCACATAAGGGAGGCGGCTAAGGAGGCCATAAGCAAGGGTTATACGCATTACACGCCGGACGCGGGCATACCCGAACTGAGGGAGGCAATCGCAGAGAAAGAAAGCGGGAAGGGCGTAGACATTTCGCCGGAGCAGGTCCTAGTGACCCCGGGAAGCACGGGTGGAATATACTCAGCCGTCATGGCGACCGTAAATCCGGGAGACGAGGTTCTCCTAGCAGACCCGTGGTATCCCGGATATAGAAGGGCCGTCCAGCTAGCCGGCGGCAGGCTGGTAGGCATACCAACGAGGGATGAGGAGGGCTTTTCCTTAAACCCTGACGTGGTGAACGAGCTGGCGTCTAGTGGGAGGGCGAAGCTCATCATCGTGGCCTCGCCGAACAACCCAACCGGCGCCCTCTACAGCCGCGAGGTGCTCCGGGCGATAGCTGAAATCGCCGTGGATAGGGGTTTGTGGGTTCTCTCAGACGAGGTCTACGAGAAGTTCGTCTACGAGGGGCGCAAGTTCGTCAGCATGTTGGAGTTCCCGGGCATGGAGGAACACGCCATAATCGTGAACAGCTTCTCGAAGACCTACGCCATGACGGGTTGGAGAGTGGGCTACGCGGTCGGCCCAAAGGAGGTTATAGAGGAGATGGGGAAGGTGAACTTGGCCACAGCCGTGTGCGTCACCTCTATAGCCCAGTACGCAGCTCTAGCCGCCCTTAAAGGCCCACAGGACTGTGTGGAGCGGATGGTCAGGGAGTACGACGAGAGGAGAAGCCTCGTGGTTCGCATGATGCGGGATATACCGGGCGTGAAGTTTGCGAAGCCCTACGGGGCCTTCTACGTCTTCCCGAACGTGGAACAGCTGGGCATGCCATCGGAGGACCTAGCTAAGTTCCTAGCCAGGGAGGCGAGGGTCGTGGTTTCACCCGGGTATCCGCACTTCGGGCCTGGAGGAAGGGGGCACATAAGAATATCCTACTCAACGTCTAAGGGGCGGTTGGAGGAGGCGATGAGACGCATAGGGGAGGCCTTGGAGAAGCTTCAATAGGCTCCCTATTCTCCCCTTAATTTAGTGAGGAAGTCGGAGAGTATGTCTTGAAGGTCGGGCTTCGTGACTTCCCTGAGTTCGTAGCTTACGTGCACCACGGGCTTGTTCAGGTTTAGGAACCTCTCTAGGTGGCTTGGGGTTCCCAGCACCACTACGTCGCAGTCCGCGGCGTTTATGGTCCGTTCAAGTTCCCTCATCTGCTCCTTACCGTAGCCCATGGCTGGAAGCACCTCCCTCAACTGGGTGAAGTGCTGGTAGACGTCCCTCAGCGAGCCCACAGCCCAAGGCCTCGGGTCGACCAGCTCCCCGGCGCCGAACTCCTTTGCCGCTACATAGCCAGCTCCGTAGCCCAGTCCCCCGTGCGTGACCGTCGGCCCATCCTCGACCACCAGCACTCTACGGCCCCGGATTAGGTCGGGCTTGTCCACGGAGACGACGGATTCGGCCTCCACGATCGTCGCGTCGGGGTTTATGCTCCTCAGGTTCCGCTTCACCTCCTCCACGGCCTCGCGGCTGGCCACGTTCACCTTATTTATGACGAAGACGTCGGCCATGCGGGCGTTCACCGTCCCCGGGTAGGACTTTAGTTCGTGTCCGGGGCGTAGGGGGTCAGCTACGACTATGTGGAGGTCCGGCCTGTAGAAGGGTAGGTCGTTGTTTCCCCCGTCCCAGACGATGATATCCGCCTCCTTCTCCGCCTCCTCTAGTATTCTGCCGTAGTCTACGCCCGCGTAGAGGGTGACTCCCATGCGTATGAGGGGTTCGTATTCCTCGCGTTCCTCTATGGTGCACTCGTACCTGTCTACGTCCTCTAACTTCTCATATCGCTGGACGGCTTGCTTCACCAAATCCCCGTAGGGCATGGGATGCCTAATCGCTACAACCTTGAGTCCCTTATCCCATAGGATTCGGATAACCCTGCGGGTTACGGTGCTCTTTCCAGCTCCGGTCCTGACGGCGCAGACGGCGACCACGGGGCGCCTAGACTTAAGCATGGTTGCGTCTGGGCCTAGAAGCCTGAAGTTGGCCCCGGCTGATAGTGCTAGGGACGCCTTGTCCATCACTTCTTCGTAGAGTAGATCGCTGTAGGCTAAGACGACCTCGTCCACGCCATGCTCCCTCACGAGCCGCGGAAGCTCCTCCTCCGGGTATATGGGTATGCCGTTCGGGTAGTTGCTTCCAGCCAGCTCAGGCGGATAGGTCCTCCCAGCTATATTCGGGAGCTGAGCCGCTGTGAAGGCAACGACCTCGTAATTCGGGTTTTCGCGGAAGTAGACATTAAAGTTGTGAAAGTCCCTTCCAGCCGCCCCCATAATAATAACTTTAGTTTTTTGAGGCAAGTCTCAACACCATATGAGCTACTGGGAGCAAACTATATAAGATTTGTTCTAAATGTTTCTTTAACAGGTTTAATTTGCAACATTTAGAACTTCTGTCGCGGAGCGCCGTTGAGGAAGAAATCCTTAAATCAAGTAGGCGGAGAAGCCGTATCGGTGATTTGGGGACGAACATCCAGCCACTCATAGAAATCGTCGGGAGGGAAAACATCCTCCTAGACGACGTAGACCTACTATGCTACTCAAGGGACCTAACCCCCTACTTCTTCAAGCCACGAGCCGTGGTATTCCCCAAAACCACGGAACAAGTATCCAAGATACTCATCTGGGCGAACAAGGAGAAAGTCCCAGTAACGCCTAGGGGATCCGGCGCCAGCTTCACTGGCTCATCGCTCCCACGGGAGAGCAGTGTAGTCGTAGACATGAGCAAAATGGACAAGATTAAGGACATACAGCCCGAAAACCTCATAGCAATAGTTGAACCCGGCATCACGGTGGACAAGCTGAACAGGGAACTCAAAAAGTTCAGTCTAACCTTCCCACACGACGTAGGAAGCCACGACGTGAGCACGATAGGCGGAATGGTCGCCTCTAACTCCCACGGGCATCACGGCCTAAAGTACGGGCCGATAAAAAACTGGATTCTGGGCCTAGAAGTGGTGCTACCCACGGGGAAGGTGGTCAGGGTTGGGTCCCGCGTCCTTAGGAGTAACTGCGGCTACAACCTGACGCAGCTCTTCATCGGCTCGGAGGGAACCCTAGGCATAATAACGGAAGTCGCGCTTAACGTGATACCCCTCCCATCCTATAAGGCATCGGTGGCGTCCTTCTTCAACAGCGTGAGGGAAGCTCTAAGGGCGTCCATGGAGACGGCGAGATGTGGAGTAAACCCATCCGCCGTAGAGTTCGTAGACAGGACAGCGCTAGAGACGGTGAACAGAGTTGAAAATCTGGGCTTTCCAGAAGCCGAGGCGATGGTCATAGTAGACTTGGATGGACACAGCAAGAGCGTGCTCGACGAACAGGTGAAGACGGTAGCCGACATCTGCTTAAAAAACGGGGGAAAGGAGGTTCAAGTGGCGTACGACGAGGAGGGGATTAGGAGGCTTTGGAAGCCACGCCTAGACATAGACATAGCGATGACGAGGGAGAGGCCGGGGTACCGGGAGGTTGGCATGGCGATAGCCGACCCCTGCGTCCCCCTCTCAAGGATGGCTGAAGTGATAGAGGAAATGCACCGCATCTTCAAACGGCACAAAATCACCTCAATAATCCTAGCTCACGCGGGAGTGGGCATCATACACCCAGCCATCTTCATAGATGTAAACGACGAGCATCAGTGGAGGGCGCTCAAGAAGGCGGAAAGGGAGATAGTCAACTTAGTCTTGGGTGTTGGCGGAAGCATAACGGGGGAGCACGGCGTAGGCATAGTCAAGGCGCCGTTCGCCGAACTAGAGCTGGGGGAAAGCCTCGAAATCATGAGGCGGATAAAACGGCTCCTCGACCCAAACGGAATCCTGAACCCCGGGAAGATGGCCCTAGACACGGCGATCAGGGACGTCCCGGGGCACATAGCATTCCCAAAGTACCAAATGGATGTGGTTTAGGTATGTTCCTCGAATCGGTGCGAAACGAGGTGTTGGAGTGCGCCTCCTGCGGGCTCTGCAAGGCAAACTGCCCCGTCTTTGAAGACCTCAGAATTGAGTCCGTTTCGGCGAGGGGAAAGATTATACTTTGCTATAACCTACTGACGGGCAACTTAAAGCCCTCCCAAAAGCTGGCTGAGAGACTATTCCAGTGCACAACCTGTAAGGCCTGCACGACAACCTGCCTCTGCGAGCTGGACATACCAAAGATAATCGAAGCCTGCAGAAGCGACCTAATCGAACTAGGGCTGGTTCCACGGGCCATCCGGGACGTTCTGGTCAGCACACAAAGATATGGAAATCCTTGGAACCAACCGAAAAGAAAAAGAGCTGAATGGATTAATGGACTTGAGGGCGTCAATCTAAAAGTTTTATCTGAGAGTGAAAGTGTAGGAACGCTCTATTTTGTCGGTTGCACCCCCTCGTACGACCCCAGATGCCGAGAAGTAGCCCGGTCTATGGTTAGGGTTTTCAGCAGGGCTGGTGTGGATTTCGGAGTCTTAGGGGAGGAGGAAACCTGCTGCGGAGGCCCTATGCTCAGAATTGGGGAAAGAGGGCTGTTTGAACTGCTTGCCGAGAGAAACCTAGAGAACTTCAGGAGACACGACGTAGACAGGGTTGTGGCAACGTCCCCCCACTGCTATAACGCCTTCAAAAACGACTACCCGCTGGATGGGGAGGGCATAGAAGCCCAACACTACACGCAGTTCGTAGCCAACCTAATAGACGAGGGGAGAATCAGCTTCTCAAAGAGGGTAGATAAGGTCGTCGTCTACCATGACCCCTGCTTCCTTGGGCGCCACAACGGCGTCTACGAACCGCCGAGGAAAATACTCGAATCCATCCCGGGGCTAACGCTCATAGAGATGGAGAGGACGAGGGAGAACAGCTTCTGCTGCGGCGGAGGAGGGGGGATGATGTGGATGGAAGCCTCCTCAAGCACCAGGCCCTCACTCAACAGGGTTCGGGAGGCCGCCGACCTCAAGCCAGACATCATAGCCACCTCCTGCCCCTTCTGCCTACTAAACCTCGAGGACGCTGTAAGGGTGATGGATTTGGAAAAGGAGATTCAGGTCATGGATGTTATAGAATTAGTTGAAAAGGCGATGTAAAAGACCGAACATAGACGCGAGAAGTCTCCGGAAGTACAAAAAAGCCGAAAAATGTTATGCGTGGGTGGGAACCCTTAAATACACCTCTGCCTGATTCCACTAAGGATTGGGCATGACAGAGGTTAGAAAAAGCGCGGCTAGAGTTTATGGAGTCCCCATCGCTTGGGTCGCCATTTACGGAGCTCTCTGCGGCGCCACGTCGCTCCTGCCCCTCTTCCCATATGTAGGTGGAGGCGGATACCTACCCTTATGCGTCGCCTTCGAGGCCATCGCCCCCCTCATCATGGGGCCAGCGGGCATAGTTGCGGCGATAATCGGCGGGATAATCGGCATGTTCATCGCGCCAGCCGCCTACCCACTAGGCCTCCTAGACGTGCTACTAACAGGCGTCCTACCATCCGTGTTTGTGACGTTGACCATAAACAACCACCGCCTCTGGCCCCTAACAGCCATAACCTTCGCAGCCATGGGGGCGTTGCTGGAGGTCTTCCCACACTACATCCCCGGCCCAGCGGCAGGCTTCACGCCTCCCCCGCAGCCCATCTACGCGGCCTTCTCCGCCTTCTACTGGGTTCCATGGCTGATAATCATGATTTCGCCGCTCGGCATCAAATACATACCTAAGTGGGCTAGGGAGACGGGCCCAAAGCGCTACGTCGGCGTCTTCCTCGCCGTACTCTGCGGCATGATGATCTGGATCATCCCGTGGTGGCTCCCCTACTGGTACATGTTTAGCTATACGCCGGCCCTCTGCATCGCCGTCTTCGCCGCCTACTCTTGGTGGGTTCCGGCGCTGAGCGTGGTGATATCAATCATCTCGGTGCCTATCCTCGAGGGGCTCAGCAGGAGCGGGCTGCCTAAGGTTCCGGGCGGCATCTGGTAGACGGGGAGAGAGATGGACTCCTCCGAGACTGTTGTGTCCGTTCAAAATCTCTCTTTTTCTTACGTCGGGGGCATCGTGGCCCTGAGGGATGTAAGCTTCCAGTTGAAAAGGGGCGAGCTTCTGGCCGTGATGGGGCCGAACGGAGCGGGGAAGACAACCCTATGCTACATCATAAGCGGAATCATACCGAACATCTATGGAGGGGAAAGAAAGGGGAAGGTTCAAGTCTTCGACTTCGACCCGTGGGATAGGGCGATTTACGAAATCGCCGAGAAGTGCGGAATAGTCCTCCAAGACCCGGAAACCCAGCTGATGATGCCCGACGTGCGCATGGAGTTGGCGTTCGGCCCCTCGAATCTGGGCGTTCCAAAGGAGGAGATATACCGCAGGATAGGAGAGGCCCTAAGGATAGTGGGCATGGAGGGCTACGAGGACAGGAGCCCGAGGGAGCTGTCGGGAGGGCAGAAGCAGAGGGTCGCCCTAGCCGCCGTCCTCACCATGCACCCCGAGCTTTTGGTCCTCGACGAGCCGACCTCCCAACTCGACCCCATAGGAACCAGCGAGGTCCTCACGGCGATCAGGACCATAAAGGAGGAGCGCGGAGCCACGGTAATCATGACGAGCCACAAAACGGAAGAAATCACGGGCCTAGCGGACAAGGTTCTTATACTCCACGAGGGGCGTGTAGCCGCATATGGGAGTCCGGAGGAGGTCCTCACTCAGGTGGAGCTGCTGGAGAAGGTTGGTGTTAAGGTTCCCCACGTCGCCCAGTACTTCCACAAGCTTCGGGAGAAGCGAAGGGAGGAGATTGGCATACCAATCACTTTGGAGGATGCCGTTCGGAGGCTCCGCCGCCTCATAGACGAGGGCGCCGTTAAAGTGAATGAGGACGTAGACTTTGGAGGGGCTGAGGCCAGGAGGAAGGGAACCCCGATACTGGAGGCTAAAGACCTAACCTTCGTCTATCCCGGGCCCCCGGAGGTGGTGGCCCTCAGGGATGTGAATCTAAAGATATACGAGGGGGAGTTCGTGGGCATAGTGGGGCAGAACGGCTCCGGAAAAACAACCCTCGTCAAAAACTTCGTGGGGCTGCTGAGGCCCACAGAGGGGCAAATACTCTTCGAGGGTAAGGACACGAGGGACGTGAGCGTCGGAGAACTCTCGAGGAAGGTTGGGCTTATCTTGCAGAACCCGGACTACCAGCTTTTCACGATATCGTGTTGGGAGGAGGTTGCCTTCGGGCTGAGAAACATAGGGGTGCCGAAGGAGGAAATTGAGGGGAGGGTGAGGGAAGCCCTTAGGCTGGTTGGGTTGGAGAAGGAGTACGACGCCTTCCCCTTCAGGCTCAGCTTCGGAGACAGGAGGAAGCTGGCTGTCGCGGCTGTGGTTTCCATGGGGCCTAAGGTGCTAATTATGGACGAGCCGACGACCGCCCAAGACCACAAGGGACGCTACATGCTGGCAGACCTAGCGAAGGACCTGCACGACAAGCTCGGAAGGACGATAATCATGATTACGCACGACATGGACTTAATCGCGCGTTACGCCGACAGGCTGGTCGTCATGAAGGATGGGCGGATAATCCTCGACAAGCCCATACGGGAGGCCTTTCAGGAGGTAGACGTGTTAAAGGAGGCGTTCCTAAAGCCCCCGCAGATAACGAGGCTGGCGCTGGCCCTTAGGGATAGGGGGGTTCCGGGGGGCGTGCTCACGGTGGAGGAAATGTTGGAGGTCGTCTCGTAGGGTGTGGAATGGGGGAGGGTGAGAAGTGGCCCTGCAATACATAAAGGCGGACACGCCGCTCCACCGCATGCACCTCCTAGTCAAGCTCGTCTACGTCGTCCTCACCCTAGTCCTCGTGATGCTCTCCACGTCCTTCCAAGACGCCCCCATACTCTTCATCTGGCTCGTTTTCTCGCTGGTGTTGTGGCGTTTAGGCGCCATCACCATACGCTACATGAAGGTTGTGTTGAAAGTCCTAGCCGGGGTGATGATATTCATCATAGTGGTTCAGGCCTTCATGTACAGGGGGGAAACCCCGCTCCTCGTCATCGGGCACTGGAGGATTTGGGGTGGGGCGGACCTCGGGGTCGTCACCTACGAGGGGGTCCTCTTCGGG
>CAZKUI010000022.1:14623-15132 GCA_964555905.1 uncultured Candidatus Bathyarchaeia archaeon
TTGCTGATCTCCCTGAAAATAGTCACGGCCGTGGCGGCCATACCGATCTTCGTCATGACGACGTCGCCCCTGAAGCTCATGGAGACGTTGGTGAAGTTCCGCGTCCCGGTCTCCTTTGCCTTTGCCTTAGTGAGCGGCATGCGGTTTACGCCGTTGGTGTTGGAGACGTGGAGTAGGATCGTAGACGCCCAGAAGCTTAGGGCGTTTGACATAGAGGCGATGAACGTCGTGAAGAGGGCGTTTAAGGCGTACGTGCCCATCGCAACGCCGCTCATACTCATACTGCTGAGGAGGGCCTACGACCTACAAATCGCCATAGAATCTAGGGGCTTCGGAGCGCCAACCCCAAGAACCTTCCTAGAAGAAATACGCTTCAGACCGTCGGACGCCCTCGCCCTAGTAACCTTCATCCTCGTCTTCGCCCTCTGCATGGCCATAAAATTCCTATACGCGGAGGCAGTCTGGAGCTTCCTACAACTCATTACACCAGTATCCATACCATAATCAAT